>JBFZCA010000017.1:0-4048 GCA_041308205.1 Planctomycetota bacterium
GGCGCGCCCGCCCGAGGCGGCGCGGCGTGGACGCTGTGCGCGGCGGGCGAATGGCTCGCCGTGCAGGTGACGCCGGACCTCGGCCTCGAGGTCAAGCTCGGGCCGTGGACCGGGACGACGCGCGGCCGCGCGGTCGTGCCGGGGCGATGGCACGACGTGCTGCTCGCGTGGAAGCGCGGCGCGCCGGCCGAGGAGATCGCGCTGCAGATCGACGGCGTCGATGTCGGGCTCGACGGCCCCGAGCGGATCGCGGCGCACGACCCCGGCATCGATCCCTTTCGCGCGGGCCTGAAGCTCGGCCCTCTGGGCGCGATCGTCGACGAGGTCCAGATCTTCGGGCTGCTCGAGAGCCCCGAGCACGAGATCCCGGGCGAGTTCGTCCTCGTGGGGCCGCGCACGCGCGTGCATTTCGCGCCGTCGGGCGCGCTCGACCTTCGGCACCACGACGCGCCGGTCGCGATCACGGTCGCCGACGCGGCGGAAGTGGACGCCGCCGCGGGCGGCGCGCGGACGATCGTCAAGTCGGCGATCGAGGCGCCCGCGAACGGCAGCGCGCGGGTGTGGGTCGAGCTTTCGGGCCGGGTCTGGTCCGAGCGGCTGCAGCCGGCCGAGGCCGCGGCGCCGCCCGGCGGGAAGAAGACGGCGCCGGCGAAGGAGACGCCCGCGCCCGGTGCACCGAAGAAGCCCGGCGCCGCCGGGGCCGGGGAGGCCGCTCATGCGAAGTAGCTCGCGCCGCGCGCAGAGGACGGGAGCCGCGCTCCTGCTCGTCCTCGTCGTCCTGGCGGTGCTCTCGATGCTGGGAGCGCCCTTCGTGGCCTCGATGCTGCTCAGGCGCAAGCAGAGCATGCGCGCGAGCGCCGTCGCGCAGCTCAGGAACGCCGCCGCCGATCTGCGCAACCGCGCCATGGCGCACGTGTACGCGACGCACGAGGATGAGGAGCAACGGTCCTTCGACCGCGACTACCCGCCGTCCGAGCGGCCGGTGCCGGGACCGGTCTCGAGGCTTCGCGGCCGCCTCAACCAGGGGCGCGCGCCGGCGGAGCGGATCGAGACCCCGGCGCAGCCCATGCCGCCCCAGGACATGGATGATGCCAACGAGATCGCGCCGCCGGACCTCAGGTTCAGCGCGGAGCACGACAACGGCCTGCGGATCCTCTGCGAGGGCAGGCTCGATGACGAGCAGGGCAAGGTCGATGTGAACCGCGCCTCGTTCGCGCTGCTCGCCAATGTCCTCGGGAGCGGACATCTCGCCGAGGATGTGAAGGACGACGACGACGCGCTGCCGCTCGAGGACGCGTCGATGTTCCCGAGCGACGGCAACCCGCGCACGATCGACGGCCTGCTCGTCGTTCACCACGACCGGAGCGGCGTCTTCGAGGCCGTGACGTATCGCCACAAGGAAGGCAACGAGCTGCACGGCGTCGTGCGCGGAGAGCTTCTTTCCTTGCCGATGGCGCACGCGGCCGGCGCCTTGGTGGCCGACGCGCGCGCGCTCAAGATCTTCCTGCATCGCCTGTACGGAGACAAACCCGCGACCTTCAGCACGCTGACCGGCCTGCGGCGCATCAACGACTGGCCGCTCGCGCGCTTCTTCGCGCTCGCGCTGTGGCATCACCACCTGGACGCGAGCGCCATCCCGATGACGCCGTTCGTCGTGAGCCGGCTCGGGGAGCAGCGCCAGGGCCCGGAGCCGGGCGTGCTGGCCGAGGCCGAGAACAAGCTCCTGAGCGCCGGCCTCGCGCCCGCGCAGCTCGAGGAGGCGGAGCGCGCGCTCGGCGTGCACGCGATCGTCGCGCTCGCCGCGCAGATCGAGAAGGAGGGCGGCGAGAAGGTGCTCGCGGAGCTCAAGGAGGAGCTCGCGCGGGTGCGCGAGAAGACGCGGGCCCGGAGCGGAGGTCTGGGTCCGAGCGCGGGCCGCATGGAGTCGCTGGCGGCGCAGGAGGGCATCGAGGCGCTCACCTCGGCGGACCTCGAAAGGGTGCGCGATCTCCTCACCGTGCATGCCGAGCCCGTGGCGACGTGGTCGCCGGAGATGCTCGTGCGCGGCGGCTTCAGGCTCGGCGCGCTGGCGGTGACGGAAGGGACGGCGGAGTTCCTCGGCCCGGGCGCGTACGTGCGCCTGCAGGCATCGAGCGGCGGCGGGGATCTCAACCTCACGGCGGGCGACCGGCCGTTCGTCGAGGGCGCCTATGCCGGCAGGTCGCTCGGCCTGGCGGTCTTCGAGCGCGGCGCCGCGGCGGGCGTGCTGTCGGACGGGAAGACGTTCGCGCGGGCCCTGCTCAGATCGCCGGTCAACATCAACACCGCGCCGTACAGCGTGATCGTGGCGGCGCTCAAGGGCGTCCGCCCCGAGCCCATCGCGACCAAGAACGAGGATGCGCGCGCATCGGCTCCGGTGAGCGAGTCCCAGGCACGGGCGCTTGCGGACGCGATCTGGAGCGGCCTGCCCATGGACGGCCATGGGGAGCTGTGGCAGGTCTTCGCCGAGGCGGCGCAGGGCAAGACCATCGAAGAGGAGCAGGCCGAGGCGCTCAGGATCAACAGCGTGAATCCGCTGAGCCCGCGCCTCAGGGGCGGGACGTGCGGCTTCACGTTCAGGTCCGAGGAGACCTACGGCCTCTCGCTGTTCGGCGTCGCGCGGCGCGGGCCGGTGCGGGAGATGGCGCGCCTGAGCTCGTTCGAGGTGTTCACGGCGGCGCCGGGGCGCATCCTCGAGAACGTGTGGGACACGCAGGCCGCCTTCGCGTGGGAGGTGAGCATGTTCCAGGAGGACGACCGTCCCGAGGGCCGCAGGCGCTTCACGCTGCCGCTGCCCGGCAGGGCGGCGTACCTCATGGCGACCTACGGCGAGCTCGCCGAGGCGCGGGCGATGCCGAGCGCCGGCGCGGCGCTCCTCACGTCGCGAACGGCGCGGCTGCCGCGCCACGTGCACGCGAGGGACCGGGTTCCGCTCGTCGAGTCGTTTCCCGAGCTCCTCGAGGGCGAGTTCCTGGAAGGCGGAAGGAATCTCGAGTTCCAGCAGTTCTCGGCCGAGCCGCCCTACGCGGTCGACTTCTTCCTGTCGCCGCTCTGGGAGGCGTCCGGATCGGGCGAGATCCCGCTCGCATCGGTGAGCGACGGCACCCTCGATCGGCCGGGGAGCACGGTGACGCTCGGGTACGACTCGGGCACGAACGAGCTCGTCCTGCGCGTCATGGGCGGCGTCAGGCCGGACCCGCTCGAGTGGGGCGACGCCGAGGACACGTTCGTTGGCGTGCGCCATCGCCTGCCCAGGCTGCTCGCGCGCGACACCTGGTACCACGTGGGGTTCGTCGTGACGAGCCCGGAGCCCGGCGGCCAGGTGCTGCTCCTGGACGGCCGGCCCGTGGGGGAGGCGACGCTGAGCGGCACCATGCAGGGCAATCTGGCTGCGGGCGCGGGCGGCGGCTTCTCGATTCGTGAGGAGACCGCCGCCGCGTACCTCCCGCCGCGCGGCCCCTTCTGGGTCGGCGACGAAATCGTCACGTGCGCGAGCCGCTCGGGGCAGGGGTTCCGCATCGGCGCCTCGACGGAGAAGGATGACGGCGAGACGGGCCGCGGCTGCCGCGGCACGCCGATCATGCCGCACCAGAACGCGACCGTGCGGCCGGTCGGGTACCGCGTGCCGATCCTGCCGGCGCTGATCGGGCAGGATCGGACCGAGTTCCTTGCCGGCCGGAGCGGCGTCACGGACTGCTTCACCAACCCGAACGGGTTCGCGCTCGTTCGCGTCACGACGGCGACGACGGAGCTGATGCCTGGCGGCGCGGCGCTCGCGGGGTTGCTCAAACAGTCCAAGCGAGTCGTCGGGGCGATACCCGACAAGTTCACGGCCCTGCCCGGCGCGGGCCGCGCCCGGACCGTGGAAGACCAGCTCGCGGCGAAATGGGGCGGCATCGCGCCCGGCAAGATGCCGGAGGCCGTTCCGTTCACGTATCCGCTGATCATGGCGTTCGTGTTCTACGAGGGGGCCCCCGGACAGGCGGGAGGGGCCGCCGGACAGGAGGCGGGCGGGCCCTCGGCGCGCGCC
>JBFZCA010000018.1:0-7707 GCA_041308205.1 Planctomycetota bacterium
GTGATCACGGGTTCCATGGAGCGTGCCGGGAGACGATCGAGGCGGGAAGAGAACCGCGCGGCGCCCCTCGGCGGGGCGCGCGGCGCGCTAGCGGGTCATCTGGGCGCGGATGATGTACTTCAGGATCTGATCCTGGCACTCCTTGCTGATCTCTCTGAACGACATGCCGAAGGCGCATTTCTCGGTTCCTTCCGGGATGGCCTCCACCCATGCGACGCGTGCCAGCGCCTTGACCGGCGCATCGATGCTGGGCAGGAGAATGTTCAGGCCGAGCACTATCTTCTCCATCAGGAGGCCCGGAATCCAGCTCACGCTCGGTATCTTGCCCACCAGCAGCAGCCCGTGGCCGGAGATATGGGATGTCATCCCCTCGTAGATGTTCTCGTCGGCAAGATCGATGACCTTGCTCAGGAACTTGTATCGCACGGGAATCTCCGTGTTGACCTTGACGAAGCTCTTACGTTCGGATTCGTACTCGAAACTCATGATTCCCTCTGTGCGCAAACCCGATGGATACGAGAGACTCACCCTATACTTCGGCAAAAGAGCCGAGACTCTTTGCCGTCCCGGAAAGGAGCGCGCCCTCCGCTCTCTTTCCGATAACGCGCGCCTCATCGCTGCCGTACGAGCAGCTCGAGCGGAAACTCGCCGCCCGCGCACGCCCCCTCGATATCGGCCAGAAAGCGCCGTGCGTCCTTCACGTACCCCGCCGTCGGCTTGAGCCGCGGGCCGACGCGCTCGATGAAATAACGGTTAAGAAGCTGCATGTGCAGCTCTCGGACGTACTTGGCGACCATGGAGGCGAGCGCGACCGGCAGCGCCCCTTTCTCGCCCTCCACCACGAAATGAACCGTCATGACGGCCTTGCCCGCGCCTTCGACGCGGTAGGCCGAGCGTTCCTCCGATTCGCAGATCCCCAGAACGCGCCGCGGCGACAGCGTCTCCCAGAGGAAACGCGCATAGTGCATGCGCCCCCCCTGGCGATCGACGATGGCCAGCACCTCGCCGCCGCGGCTGCGGGAGAACACCCGGCGCAGCACCTCGCCGATGCACCGCAGCCCGATCATCGCCTTGTTGCCCAGCTCCCCGACCAGATCGTTGAACTCGCCCTCGGTCACGACGCGCGCGCGCATGCCGCGGAAGACGAACGCGCTGTGCTCCTCGCAGCGCGCGAACCGCGCCGCATGCGCCTCGATGACCGGCCGGAACGCGACCGCGGGCAAGGCGACGTCCTGCCCGCGGTACCACGGATAGCGGTCGAGCGCCTCCGGGCGCTCGCCCAGCGCTGCGAGAAGCTCGCGCAGGGTTCCCGGGCGCTTCCCGCGCGCCGCGAGCAGCGCCAGCACGCCTTCCTCGAGCACGCCGAGCCCGTTCGCACGCGCATAGAGGGTCTTGGAGTCGGCGATCGCGAGGCGGTTCCGGGCCGGCGTGACGCTCACGGCGCCGGCAAGCGCATCCCAGAACGCGTGCGGCGCCGCGCCCACGGGCCCCTCGCCGCGGTAGGCGAAGAAGCTGATGCCCAGAACGTACGGGCCGAGCAGCGGCCCGTAGCCGGCCTCGTCGATGCCGACAATGATCCCAGGGGTGTCGCCCGAGTGCATGCACGCAGTATCGACGCCGGGCCGCCGTTTCGTCAAGAGCGCGCGCGCGCGCGGGTTTGCGGCCGGCGCGGTTGCCTTGTACCATCGCACGGGCTGAATGCCGCACCGCATGCACGGAGATGCACTCTCATGACGCTCAGCGCCGTATGCCTTGCCGCGCTCCTCGGCGCGAGCATCGATGAAGATTCGCCGCCCGAGTTGTTCCGCCGCGGCCGCTACGCGGATCTGATCGCCCGCACCGAGGCCGCGACCGACGCCGCAACGCGCGTCCTGCGCGCCCGGGCGCTCGCCATGACCGGACGTTACGAGGATGCGCTCGCGGCCCTTCCCGATGCGGGCGGCGCCGCCCTCTGCCGCGCCGAGATCCTGCGCGCAACCGGCAGGCTCGCCGAAGCCGAAGCCCTGCTCGCCGGGCTGCCGCCGTCGCCCGAGTCCTGCTGCCTCCGGGGCGAGGTGCTCGCGCACATGGGCGCGGCCGCCGCCGCGCGCAGCGGATGGGAAGCGGCGCTCGGGTTCTACGAGCGCATGACCGCCGGCGACGCACTGCGCGCCCCGCCCGAGCTCTTCGTGACGTTCGGCCGCGCGCTCGTCGGCCTGAACCGCTTCGAGGAGGCCAACGAGGTCATGCTCGCCCAGGCGCTCGAGCACGGCCGCGAGAATCCGGCCGTGCTCGTTTTCGGCGGCGGGCTGTTTGCGTCCAAGTACGATTTTCCCGAGGCGCGCAAGTACCTGCGCCGGGCGCTCGCCGCGGCGCCGGGCAACCCCGACGCGCTCGCCGCGCTGGCCCGCACGTTCCTCGACGACCCCACCGCCGGCGGGACCCGCGTGCCCGAGGCCGGCCGCCTCATCGCGCAGGCGCTGGAGGTCAACCCGCGCCACGAGCAGGCGCTCATCATGCGCGGCGATGGCGAGTTCTTCGACGGGCTGTTCGCCGATGCCATGACGCGCTACCGCGCCGCGCTCGCCGTGAATCCGGCGTCCCTGGAGGCCCTCGGCGCCGTGTACGTCACGGCACACCTCATGTTTCGCGCCGATGCCATGCGAGAGGCGGAAGCCGCCGCACGCGCCGTGAGCCGCGCGCCGGCCCCGTTCTACCTCGCTGCCGCCCTGCGCTGCGATGTGCAGTGCCAGTATCCGCTCGGCCTCGCGAGCGCGCGCGCCGGCCGCGAGCTCGATCCCTCCCACTGGCCCCTCTACACGCAGCTCGCGCTCGGAGAGCTTCGCTCCGGCGGCTACGCGCGCGCCGCCGCCGCCGTCAGGGACGGCTTCGCGGCCGATCCCTACAACATCTGGCTCAGCAACACCCGCACGCTGCTCGCGCACTTCGATCGCGCCTACGGCGCCGAGCCGTGGGGCGACATCGTGTTCCACGCCCCCGCCGCCATGCTCCCGTTCTACGTGAACTACCTCGGGCCGCTGCTCGCCACGGCGGCGGAGCTCTTCAGGGATCGCTACGGCGCCTCTCCGCCCGTCCCCGTGCACGTCGAGATCTACCCGCGCCAGGAGCATTTCTCGTGCCGGGTGCTCGGCCTGCCGGACTTCCCCGCCCAGGGCGTGTGCTTCGGTCCTGTCATCGCGGTCACCGTGCTGCCGGCCTACGCCGGCAACCACGCCATCAGCACCTGGCACGAGTTCGCGCACGTCTTCACGGTCGCCGGAACCGACTACCGCATCCCGCGCTGGCTCACGGAGGGCATCTCCGTGCGCGAGGAGGGCCTGTGCCCCGTGGGCGCCGTCCGCTCCAGCTTCCGCGCGCTCGGCACGGCCGTCGCGCGCGGCGACATCCCCTCGCTCGCCGATTTCGACCGGCGCTTCCGCCGCCCGCGTTCTCCCGCCGAGATCATGAACGCCTACGCCCTCAGCCCGCTGGCCGTCGACCTGCTCATCGACCGCCACGGTCACGGGGTGCTCCAGCGCATCCTGCGCGGCCTGCGCGAGAAGGAGTTCGCGGCGGCGTTCCAGGAAGCCGCCGGCACGCCGCTCGCCGCGTTCGACGCGGAATGGCGCGCCCACATCGCCGCGGCCGGCAAGGATGCGGCCCGGGAGTTCGCGGGCGAATGCGCCGACATGGACGCGCTCAAGGCGCGCGCCCGCGCCGAGCGCGCGACGCCCGAGGAGATGGCGGACTACGCCTGGGCGCTCCTTGCCGCGGACAAGGATGTCGACGCCGAGACCATCGCGCTCGCGTTGCGGGAGCGCAACGCGCTGCCGGGCGACGCGGCCGCGCTCATGGGCTTCGTCCACCGCGCGCGCGGAGCCGGCGCCGACGCGGCCCGCGAATTCGAGACCGCGCTCGCCGGCAACACGCGCAACGCGTTCCGCGTCCTCTGGGAGCGCGCGCAGATGCGCCGGGCCGCCAAGGACGATGCGGGGTTCGTGCGCGAGCTGACCGCGCTCTGGAAGCGCTTCCCCGCGCTGGCGGCCGAGGCCGGCGATCACGGCCCGCTCGGCACGCTCTGCCGGCTGCTGGCGCGGACCAAGGCCCCCGAGCTCAAGGCGGCGCTCGTCGACCTGACCGCGCTGAGCGGCGACAGCGCCTGGGCGCGCGAGACCCTCGCCGATCTCCTCACCGCCGAGGGCGACCACCTCCAGGCGTTCAAGCTCCTGAGCCAGACGGTGTTCATCGCCCCGTTCACGGCGGCCGGCGCGCTCAACGCCGAGCTCTTCGACAAGCTGATCGCCTGCGCCGAGAAGCTCGACCTGCAGGTCGAGGTTGCGCGCGCCAGGAAGGTGCGCGCGGCGTGCAAGTGACCGGCCGCGCTACTTCGCGCCGCGCCCCTCCGCCGCCGCGGCGCGATCCAGCGCGTCGATCACGCGCCGGAACTCCGGAAGCTGCCGCAGGCTCTCGAGGTCCGGATCGTTCCGCACGAGGTGCTCGCGATCCCGGTAGCCCTTCTCGATCGACGCGAGCAACGCATCGATCGCCTCCGCGGGCCGGCCCGAGAGCGCGTGCGCGCACGCAAGATCGTACCAGAGGGCGCGCTCCAGCGCCGCATCGCCGGCCGCGATGCCGAGGTAGCGCTTGAACTCGACGACCGCCTCGTCGAGGCGGCCGGCCTGCAGGAGCGTCAGCGCCACCTGGTAGCCCACGGCGGCCTCCTTGGGCCGGGGGGCGGAGAGCCCGAGCGCCGTCCGGAACTCGCGCAGCGCGTCGTCGAAGCGTTTGGCGTGCCGGAGGGTGATCCCGAGCTCGACGCGCACCTCGCGATCCCCGGGCAGCTCGCGCACGAGCATCTCCAGCAGGTCGAGCGCGCGGCCGAACTCCGCCTTGCGCCTGAGATCCCAGACCTCGAGCAGGAGCACGCGCAGCGCCACGGGAGGCGGCACGCCGGCCGGCGCCGCCGTGCCGTCGAGGGCGCCGAGCTCGATGAGCGCGACGACGGCGCTCAGCTTCACGACATCCTCGGGCTCCTCGGCCATGACCCGCATGAGCAGCGGCACGGCATCCTCTCCCGCGATGCGCTTCCAGAGCGGCACGCGCTCGTGCCGCTCGCGCCACGACAGCCGCTCCCAGCCGTCCATGCTCATCCCCGTCCGCGCCCGCAGATCCGGGAACAGGCACCACTTGACGCTCCGGAGCAGCACCTCGCGCTCCGCGGCGCCGAGCTGCGGCGTGCGCGCGGGATCGGACAGGAAGTCCTCGGCGCCCTTCCCCAGGAAGCACAGCTCCTCCTCGGCCCGCGCGCGCACCCTCGGCGTCCCCGCGCGCACATCCGCGACCGTGCGGACGAGGTGCTCCCGGAACAGGTCCCGCGCCGCCTCGTCATTTCGGCGGGCGAGCAGGGGAGAAAGAAAATACCGCAGGCGCTCGAACGTCCTCTGATCCGGCAGCGCCGCGAGGCGCTCCGCCGCGCCCGCGAGCATGCGCTCGGCTTCTCCGGCGACGATTCTGTTCCCGCAGCGCGCGGCGCGATGCAGCAGCGGCCACACGGGCGCGCCCAGGGCAAGGAACTCCCCCGCAGGATCGCGAGCCGCCGTCGCGCCCTCCGGGCGCGGGCCGGGCTTCGCAGCCTCGGAGACGGACAGCCGCCAGGCCTGCAGGAACGGAAGCGTCACGCGCCTGAACGCCCATTCGAGCCGCACCTGCGCGTCGCGGTCGTCCAGGCCCTGCAGCGCGGCGGCCAGCGCCGGAGCGGCGCTCGTCTCCAGCGCGGCTATGCGGCTCTCGGCGATTTCGCGGACGACCGCGCGCTCGTCGGCAAGCAGGGCGACCAGGTCGGCCGCGCGCGCGTCCGCATCGTCCGCCGGCGCGGCGCCGTTCGCGGCGAGGCTACTCAAGATACAGAGAATCGCCGGCCGCGACCGTTGACACATCGAGTTTTTCCTTGAGCTCCTCCGCGTCGCGCGCGAAGAGGGGGCTTATCTCGTAGACGCCGCGCGGCGCGCCGTTCTCGTCCCGCGGCACCGCTGCGCCCGCGTGCGCCAGCCAGGCCCCGTAACGCTCGGACATCGCGCGCTGGACTTCCTCCGGCGAGCAGGGCCCGCGCGCCGTGTTCACCGGATAGAACTCATCCGCCCGCTCGGCCTCGAACAGGCACACCTTCTTGGCCAGGGGGAAGACATCGAAGATGTCGCACTCGAAGCGCACGCAGTTCGGCAACGCCGGCTGCACGCGCCGGCCCTTGCGGTCCAGGTACGAGATCCGCTCCTTCGCGAGGTGGTACGGCGGCGCCAGATCCTCGCGGGCGGCGCGCTCGAGGAACTCGCACGACAGCATGTGCACCGCGATGTTCCCCATGTTGAAGACCAGCTCGTCCGCGTCCTCGCGGCGGGCCTTGCGCATCGCCTCCGAGAGCTCCGAGTACTCGATCACGCCGATCTGCCCGCCGCGGCGCACGAACACGCCCACGCGCTCGTCGGGATGCCGCTTGCGCACGCAGCGCGCCGACACCTCGGCGTCGCTCCACGCGTGCCGTCCGACGAACAGCGGGTCGATGATGTGCACGAACGGGTTGTTGACCTGGAAGTAGAACACGTGCTTGATGCCGCGCGCGCGCAGGCGATCGAGAAGCTCCTGGTCCCTGAGGAGCAGGAACGCGCCGCCGTGGCCGTTCGGCGCCATGGCGATGTCCGACTCGCTCGTCATGACGATCTTGCCCCGGCGATCGACCAGGGGCAGGCGCGGTTGCCGCAAGAAGGTCACGCTGCGCGGGGGGAGCGTGAAGAAGTGATTCGACTTGAAGAACTCCTGCGTCTGCTCCTCGGTCTCGGCGCTCGTCATGACCAGGAGCGAGGTCTCCGTGCGGTAGCGCCGATTGACGGCCGCTATCTGCTCGGCATGCAACTGGTACAGGGGTTTCTGGGAGATGGGACCGACCGGGCACATGCCCTCGGGCCCCGTCAGGCCGACGCGAGACCCGCGCATGCCCGCGACCATGACGACGGCGACCTCGCCGCGGCTCAAGGCCTCCTCGCCGATCTTCCGCAGCGCCGCCAGCTCCTTCTCGTCCCGCGGCGCGGGCAGAGGCTCGACGGGCTCGGGCTTCGCGATGCCCATCTTGCGGCCCGACGAACCCTTCACGCAGCGCGCAACGAGGTGCTGGAGCTGCTGAAAATCGATTTCCTTCAGCGTCGCGAGCAGCTTTCCCTGGTCGGCGGCATCAAGCTCGTCCCACCGCGAGAGAATATGGCCCTGGTCGGCCTCGTAGGCCTTCGCGATCAGGACCTGCGCCGCCTCGGTAGCGACTTTGATCATATGCCACAGTACCTCGAACCCCCGCCGCGGACGCGCGGCCCGGCAGGATGCGGCCGCGCCGGCGGCGCCGGAGCCTTCCGACGGGCAGCCGCGCCGGCAACGCTCGAAAGAAGGGCTTCATTGTAGGTTCGCCGCGCGAGGGTGTCAAGAAGACTGCCCGGCGCCGGAGCGCGCCCGTAGGCAGCCGCGACCGCGGCCGCTACAATCGGCCGCATGACCACGCATGCGCCGCGCCTTCCCGAGCCGGGGCTCTCCGCGCCCGAGCGCGAGGAGCTCGCGTTCCTCCTCGACCGCGCGCTCGCCGAGGACGGTCCAGATCGGACGAGCGCCGCGCTGATTCCCGCCGGCCTCGCGCTGGCCGGGACGATCGTCTCGCGCGGCGCCTGCACGGTCGCGGGCATGCCCGCGGCC
>JBFZCA010000019.1:0-5086 GCA_041308205.1 Planctomycetota bacterium
GGCGGCGTGACGCGCGCTCTGGATGTTTGCAGGCGCGCGGGTGACCATGGTACGCATGCGAAGAGCTCCATGGCCGCGCGCGGAAACGCCGGTTCCGGCGGGGGGCGCGCTGGCGTTCGTCGCCGACGCGCACCTGGCCGAGGGCGGGGAGGACGCGCGCGCGGATTTCTGCGCCTTTGCGCGGTCGCAGGCGGGGAACACGCTCGTCGTGCTCGGCGATCTTTTCCACCTGTTCCCGGGGCCCCAGATCGTGCGCCGGCCCGAGTGGCGCGGCCTTCTGGCCTGCCTGCGCGAGTGCGCGCGGCGCGGGCAGGTGTACTTTCTGCCCGGGAACCGCGACTTCCACGCCGGGCGCGCCCTGGCCGCCGCCGCGGGCGTGCTGCTGCCGGGCGAGACGGTGCGCTTTCGCTCGGGCGATCGGTGCGTGTACGCCTGCCACGGCGATCAGCTTTGCCAGGACGACGTGTGGTACCAGCGCATGAAGGGCCTGATACGCAACCCCCTGCCGGTCGGGATCTGGATGCAGCTTCCGGCGCCGTGCCGGGACGGCATCGTGCGCCTGCTCCGGGCGTGGACGCTGCGGAGCCTGCGCGCGAAGCCCGCGCGACAGCTTCTGCCGAGCCCCGATGTCGTGCGCCGGCTTTGTGCGCGCGGCGCGGACATCATCGTGTCCGGCCATCGCCACGCGGGAGGGCGGACCGTGTGCGATTCGAACGGGCGCGCGTGCGAGCACTGCGAGCTTCCGGCCTGGTGCGACGAGCGGACGTTCGTGCGCGTGCGCGGGGGCGCGGCCGAGTTCGTCCGCTTCGGGTCGTGAGGTCCGGCATGGCGCGGAGCGTTGCGGGCATCGCCGCGGGCTGTTCGGCGGACGTGCGCCGATGCTGACGATCATTCTCACGGGACCCACGTGTTCGGGCAAGGGCCGCACGGCCCTCGAGCTGTCCCGCGCCCTGGATGCCGAGATCATCTCGCTCGACTCGATGAAGGTCTACCGGCACATGGACATCGGGACGGCCAAGCCGCCGGCCGCGGCGCGCCTCGATCGTCCGTTTCACCTCATCGACATCGTGGACCCCTGCGATGAGTACAGCGTCGGCCGCTACGTGCGCGACGCCCTGCGGTGCCTTGCCGAGATCCGCGCGCGCGGCCGGACGGCGATCTTCGCCGGGGGCACGCCGCTGTACCTCCGGGCGCTCGTGCGCGGCTTCTGTCCCGCCCCGCGCGGGGACGCGGAGGAGCGCGCCCGCATGGATGCGCGGATCGCCGCCGAGGGGCTCGGGGCGCTGTACGAGGAGCTGGGCCGCGTCGACCCGGCAGCCGCGCGCAAGATTCACCCGAACGACAAGCGCCGCATCACGCGGGCCCTGGAGGTGCACCGCGCGAGCGGCGTGCCGTTCACCGAGCTGTGGAAGCGTTCCGATCTGGGGCTCGCGCCGGGCTCGTTCCGCCTGCTCGGCATCGCCTGGCCGCGCGAGGAGCTGTACCGGCGCATCGAGGAGCGCGTCGACCGCATGGCGGCGGCCGGTCTCTTCGAGGAGGCGCGCGCGGTCGCGGCGATGTTTCCCGCGCGCAGCCGCACGGCATCCCAGTGCATCGGCTACCGCGAGATCTGGGATGCGGGCGGGGAGGCGGACTCCGAGGCCGCCGTCATCGAGCGCATCAAGAAGAACACGCGCCGCTTCGCGCGCAAGCAGCTCACGTGGTTCCGCGGCTTCCCGGAGATCGAGTGGCTCGCCGCCGAGGGGCGGAGCCCTTCGGCCGTGGACGCGCTCGATCGCCTCGGCGCGCGGGGGCATCCGGGCGGCGCGCCGTGAGGGCGGACGCCGTCCGGAAGCCGCGAGCGCCGCGCGCTAGTTCGCCAGCACGTCGACCTTCTCGACCTCGTAGATGCCGAACACGCACCTGTCGATGTCCATGTGGAACTGGTGCAGGTCATCGCAGATGCACGTGAAATGGCGGCCGAAGTGGTGCGGGTTGTTGATGCAGTAGTTCTCGCTCGAGCACCCGCACATGATGACCAGGCCGGCGAACGCAACGATGGAAAGAAGAAAACGCATATCATGCCCTCCGATTGTGTCTGCCACGAGCAGCGCGGCATTGTGCAGGCGCTGCGCTCCTCGTGTATGGTCGGAGAAGAATACCTTCACGGGGCGAGGCTGTCAACAAGGCGCCGGCGCCCGGCGCGGGCGGCCAACTTACAGATCCTCAAGCGTCTGTTCGTCCATGCCGAAGACGATGCGGTCGAAGTCGCTGTTGGCCTGCATGAGGTTGTCCGGGATCTCCCGGTAATCCTGGAGAATCAGGCGGTCAAAGCCGATCGCGGCGTTCTCGAAGCCGTCCGTCACGGTGTTGATGCGCCGCTTGTTATGGGCCCAGCTCCAGGGGTAGGGTCTCGGGGATGCGCAGCCGAGCGGCAGGAAGACCACCGCCGCGGCAATCAGCAGAAGGAGTTTTCTGAACATCGCCACTCTCCTTGACATATGCCTGCTTTCTTCTCGTAAGGACAATTGTAGGGGGTCAGAAGGCAGGCTGTCAAGCCGGTGGACGCAGGCTGGGTCAGCGCGGGGGCTTGCCCGCGTCCAGGCCCGCGACCAGGCGGTCCATGAGCCCGTCGCACAGCTTCTGCGCCCGGGCGTGGTCCTCGGGCCGGTGCTCGTAGCTCCAGCACTGGAGCACGATCTTGGTCTCCGTGCCCATGTCCTCGAGCAGCACGCAGGCGGCCGAATCCCAGCCGTCCTCGGGCCGCGTGTACATGAGCTTCCTGCCGTCGATCGCGTCCAGGATCGCGCCCTTGCGCGGCGGGGCCAGGTCGCCGATGAGGCCGCACGGCGTCCCCACCGCGAGCTCGGGCTTGCCGTGAAGCGCGTGGATCCGCTCCCAGCAGGCGGCGCGCGGGGCGGACGTGTAACCGTACGAAGAAGCCAGGTACGTGCCGCCGCCGTAGTAGTACTCCTCGGGAAGCTGGACAGTGTCCGAGCCCTCGATCGCGCGGCACAGCGACAGGAGCAAGGCGCGCCAGCCCTCCTGGATGTCGCTGATCTCCTCTTCCCGGCCCTGGAAGCCGGCCTCGGCCAGCGTCAGGCGCGTGCCCTTCTCGGTCGGCTCGAGCGACCAGGAAAGGGTGCCGACCCAGAGGGGGTCCTGGCCCTCGAGCACGGTGTGAAACAGCTTGCGGCCGTCGACGATGTCGAGGATCGTGCCTTCGCTCCGGTACGCGGCCTCGGCGCCGCCGCCCGAGAAGACGGCCTTCCCGCCGACGCGCGGGTCGATCGTCATGTCCGTGCACGAGGAGAACCACTCCTTGAACTTCGCGGGCACGGTGAGCGCCTCCCAGACGCGCGCCGGCGGCGCCGACAGTCCGATCGAGATCCGAATGCCTTCGCTCACGGGGATGCCTCCTTGCGGGTGCCGATGCCACGATTATAGGGACTCGAACGCGCGGCGGCCAGGGCCGCCCGAGTGCTTGACACGCGGCCGCGGCGGGTGCACACTATGACCTGTTCAACGTGATCGAGCTTCAACCCGCGCGCGGCGCATGTGCGCCGAGGCGCGGGCCAAGCGCCGTTGAGGTGCCCCGTGGGGCGGAGAGAGGGAAGCCGGTGCGATTCCGGCGCGGCCCCCGCCACTGTGACCGGGTACGAACGCGGTGAAGTCCACTGGAGAGCGCGGATCGCGAGGTTGCCTCTCCGGGAAGGCCCGCAAGTAGGACGATCCGGAAGCCAGGAAACCTGCCTTGACGCGAGCCGATTGGCGGCCCCCCGCGGGCCGCGCGGCAAGACTCTTCGGGGTCGAGGAGTCGGCGGCGACGCCTTGCCTCGTGTCCCCGAAAGTCCGCTCCGTTCCGGCCGCGTCGATGCGTTCCGCCGCGCGCGGCCGTGATGAAAGGAGCGGCGGATGCGGACCGTAGTGCTGGTGCTCGTGTGGACGGGGGCGTTCGGCGCCGCGGGGGCCGGCGCCGCGTGGGAAGGCGAGTGGGTCGGGGAGGCGACGACGTACGCGCTGCCCCCTCCGCAGGCCTTCATCGGGGGCTGCGCGTTCGGCCCCGATGGCGCGCCGCTCGTCTTCGACGGCGAGGCGCTCGTGCGCATGCAGAGCGGCGGCGGCGAGGAGATCTACCGGCCGAGCGCCCCGGTCTTCGGCTCGTTCGTCAAGACGCACGGCGCGAAGGTCTACTTCGGGGAGAGCACGAACGGAACGATCACGGAGATCGATCCGGCCACGCGCGCGGCGCGCGTGGTCGAGATCGTGGCGTTCAACACGGATCTCGCCTTCGACGCCGCCGGCCGCGCCTTCGTTTCGGCCCCCTCGCCCAACTCCTCCGGGGACGAGGCCCTGAACGGGTTCTTCCTGCTCGACCTGGATCCGGCGACGCCGCCCGATCTCGTGGTCGAGGTGCCGGGATACTCGGGGCCCCTCGCCTTCGGTCCCGGCGGCGATCTCTTCATCGCCACGGCCGGCTGGATGGTACCCGTCGATGTGCTGCGGTTTCCGGCCGCGGCGGTCGAGGCGGGCATCGGCGACCTGCACGCGACCGCCGCCGACGGCGCGGTCTTCTGCGCGCAGCTCCCGGGCGCCTACGGCCTCGTGTTCGGGTCGTTCGGGTATCTCTACGCGGCCGACTCGGTGAGCGGGTGCGTCACGGCGATCAGGCCGGACGGCGCCGCCTTGCCGTGGGCCGCGCCCCTGGAGGGCTACGCGTCGGTGACGAGCATCGACTACGACCCGGCCGGCGGCCGCCTGCTCTTCGTCAACTCCGACTACCAGACCTTCAACGCGCTCACGGTGCTCCCGACCGATTATCGCTTCCGCCGCGGCATGGTGAACGCCGATGCGGCGGTCGACATTGCCGATGGCATCGCGCTCCTGAGCCGCCTCTTCGCGGGCGGCTTCTTCGCGCCGAATCCCGATGCCTACGACGTCAACGATGACGGCGTTCTGGACATCGCGGACCCGATCTACCTCTTCCAGTACTTGTTTGCGCGCGGCGCGCCGCCGCCCGAGCCCTTCGAGACGAGGGACCTGGATCCGACCCCCGATGCGCTGGGGAGGTGAGCGAGCGTGCGAACGGCGGGACGTCGGGCAATCG
>JBFZCA010000020.1:0-8781 GCA_041308205.1 Planctomycetota bacterium
CGAGCCGCCCGCCGCACGGACCGCGCCGCCCGTCGCGACGACCGCGGGCGCGGCGGAGGATCTCGGCACCTTGAAGGCCGAATTGGCCGAAATCAGGGAGATGTGCGAGGTCATTCCGCCGGAGAAGCAGGCCGAACGGCAGGAAATCGATGCCAAGCTCAGCGAGTGCCTGGAGCGGCTCGCCTACATCGAACAGCGCTTGGGCCGGGTCCGCGAGAGCTCCTCGATTCTCCTGCCGGAGCGTACTGTCCTACATGTGTGAGATAGTAGTGTGAGATCGTGTTTCCACGTCGTTCAAAAGAAGGAGGTACTGACATGCGGCTGATCGTACTGAGTCTGGTGGTGTTCGTGGGCTGGGCGTACGCGGGCGACGGGGATGCCGCCGCCCTCACGGCGCGAATTCACGAGCTCAAGGCCAAGCTGAACGACGTGGAGAAGCGCATCGCCAATGCCGACAACGACGAGGTGAGAGCGCAGGCGAAGCGCCAGGCCGAGGAGCTTCGGGGCGCCATCGAGCGGGCGGCGCAGGAGCTCAAGGCGGCGCAACGTCCGGAAGGCGCGCGGGACAAGCCGGTGCAGAAGCCCGAGGCCCGCGAGGGCGGGGGCCTGGAGAAGATGGTCGACCGCATCGCCGAGCTGCGCAAGCGGGCGCTCGTCGCCAAGCGCGAGGGGCGGGCCGATCAGGCGCGCGATCTGTGGGTCGAGGCCGAGCGCCTGGACCAGGTGCTCAAGCGCGAAATCGGTGAAACGCCCCAGCCGCCCCGCGATGGACCGCCCCGCGATGGACCGCCGCGCGATGGACCGCCGCGCGATGGACCGCCCCGCGATGTGCCGCCCCCGGAAGCGCTCGAGCGCGCGTTCAATGCGGCGCGCGAGGCGCTCGATGGCAAGAGGTGGGAGGCGGCCGAAGGAGCCCTCAAACATGCGGTCGAGATTCTCGGCGGCATGGTGCGCCGGCCCGAGCTCGGGCCCGAGGATGCGCGCTGGTGCCGCGGCCAGATCGAGAAGCTCATGGGCGGCGCCGCGGCATTCAAGGAGGCCGGCCGCGAGGACATGGCGGAGTTCCTGCAGGGAGCCGCCAAGAAGCTCCTGGGGGCGCTCGAAGCGCGGAAGGGGCGCGAAGGCGCCGAGAGGAGAATGGACGGCGCGAAGCTGGAACAGCATCTCCGCGAGCTCACCAAGGAGCGCGAGAACATCGGCCGGCGCATGGAGGAGCTCGAGGGCGCGCAGCGCGAGATCGCGCAGGATGTCGAACGGCGCGAAGGCGCCGTCCGCGAGGCCGAGGGCGAGAAGCGCGAGGCGCTGAAGCGGGAATTGCAGGCGGTCCTCGAGAAGCTTGAGCGCGTCACCGCCGAGACCGGCGAGATCAAGGCGCACGCCGGCAAGATCGAATCCGAACGCGCGCGGGTCGCGGCCGAGCTCCGGAAGGTCCGGGGAGAAGGCGACCGCGAGCGCCCGAGGGCCGAGCGTCCCGTCAAGCGCGATGGCGATGTCGAGCGCGAGCGGCCGGATGAGGCGCGCGCCGAGATCGAGGCGCTCAGGGCGGAGGTCAAGGAGCTCAGGAAGCTCTTGAAGGAGGCGCTCAAGCGCGACTAGCATTCCGCCCGCTTGACGCGCGCCGCGGCGTCGACGACGATAGGGCGTCGATATGCGAGCGGTGCGCAGGAATCTGATCAGGCTGGGCGGCCTCGCCGCCGGTTTCGCGGTGGGCATGCTGTTCTATGCCGCCTCGTGGCGCGGGCCCGAGGAGCGCGGTGCGCTTCCCGGGCCCGCTGCTTCAGAGGCGCCCGCGCCTGCGCCGCCGGCCGCGCCCGTGAAGCTGCCCGCCCCCGAGAGGCCGCCCGGCGATTGGGACGCCGCGCTCGGCGCGCCGCCGCGTTTCGTCGATGTGACCGCGGAGTGCGGAATCGCCTTTCGCCATTTCAACGGCAGCACGGGCAAGTTCTACTACCAGGAGATCATGGGCGGCGGCGTGGGGCTCTTCGACTACGACGGGGACGGGTTCCTCGACATCTACTTCGTCAACGGCAACAACCTGGAGACGCCGCCGTCGCCCGACATCAAGAATCGGCTGTACCGCAACAACGGGGACTGGACGTTCACGGATGTGACCGACCGCGCCGGCGTGGGCGACAGCGGCTACGGGCAGGGGTGCTGCACGGGGGATTACGACAACGACGGCGATCCCGACCTGTACATCAGCAATTACGGCCGAAATCTCCTGTACCGCAACAACGGCGACGGCACCTTCACCGATGTCGCCGAGGACGCGGGCGTCGATGAGCCCGGGTGGGGCCAGAGCTCGGCGTTTCTCGACTACGACAACGACGGGCGGCTCGACCTCTACGTCCAGAACTACCTCACGTACAGGATCGGCATGAAGGGAGAGGCGTTCATCTACGTCGGCGACGAGAAGCTCCCCGACTATGCCGCGCCCTCCAACTACAAGGGCCTGGCCAGCCGCCTGTACCGCAACAACGGCGACGGCACCTTCGCGGATGTGACCGAGGCGGCCGGAGTCTTGCGTCCGGACGGCAAGGGCATGGGCGTTGCGTGCTACGACATGGACGATGACGGCTGGGTGGACATCTTCGCCTCGAACGACGGCATGGAGAACTTCCTCTTCCACAACCGCGGCGACGGCGCCTTCGAGGAGATCGGCCTCATCGCGGGGGTGGCGTTCGACGGCGTCGGCGTGCCGGAGGCATCGATGGGCGTCGATATCGGCGATTTCGACAACGACGGCCGCATCGACTTCGTCGTGCCGTGCACGCGCGAGCAGACCTACACGCTGTACCGCAACATTGGACGGGATTTCGTCGACGTGTCCTCGCTGTGCGGCCTCGGGGCCGCGACGTCGGACCGCACCGGCTTCAACCCGAGCTTCCTCGACTACGACAACGACGGCGACCTCGACCTCTTTTTCACCACGGGCGGCGTCCGCGCCGGCGAGTTCACGCAGGCCGGCGCCACGTACGAGCAGCGCTACGGGGCGCGCGACCTCCTGCTCGCCAACGACGGGCGCGGCAAGTACAGGGATGTCTCCGCGTGGGCGGGGGCGCACTTCCAGCGGCGGTTGATCGGCCGCGGATCGGCGCGGGGCGATCTGGACAACGATGGCGACATCGATGTGGTGATCAGCAATCTCAACGGCGCGGCGGTCGTGCTGCGCAACGATACGCGCGGCGGGCATTGGGTCTCGTTCGCGTGCATCGGCCGGCACGGCACGCGGGATGGCCTCGGCGCGAGCCTGCGGATCGAGTACGGCGGCCGCGCGCAACGGGCCGTGATCGGGAGCGGCGTCACGTATCTCTCGCAGGTCGATCGGCGCGTGCACGTCGGCCTGGGGAATGCGACGCGCGTCGACAAGCTCCAGGTCGTGTGGCCGGGCGGCCGGCGCCAGGAGTTCGCCGGTCTCGCCGTCGACCGCATCGTCACGCTGGAGGAGGGTGCGAGCGAGCTCAGGTGATGCGCGGCTGCGGCATCACGCCCCGCCGAGCGCCTTCACGAGGACGTAGCAGCCGACGGCGATCACCGCGCTGCACGGAATCGTGAGGACCCACGCCCAGAGTATGCGCGCGGAGACGGCCCAGTGCACGGCCGACACGTTCTTGGCCGCGCCGACGCCCATGATCGAGCCGGCAATGGAGTGCGTGGTCGAGACCGGCATCCGGAACAGCGTCAGCCCCGAGATGACCGCGCCGGCCGCCGTTGCCGCCGCGAACCCATCGACCGGCCGCAGCTTGGCGATCTTGGTGCCCATGGTCTTCACGATGCGCCAGCCGCCCGACATCGTGCCGAGGGCGATGGCGAGGAAGGCCGCGAAGATGACCCACGCGTGCTGATGCCAGATGTCGGGTCCCGTGAGCTTCTCGCCCGCGGGGCGGAGGTACCCCTCGCTCACGAGCAGCGCCGCGATGATGCCGATCGTCTTCTGGGCGTCGTTGCCGCCGTGCGCGATGCTGTAGAGGGCCGAGGATACGAGCTGCAGCTTGCGGAACGCCCAGTTGAGCGGCACGGGGTGAAACTTGCGGCAGGTCCAGAGAATCACGAGCATGGCCAGGAACCCGACCACGAGACTCAGCGTGGGGGCGAGCACGATGCCTATGATGGGCTTCCGGACTTCTTCCCACTGAACGACGTGGAACGAGCAGTTCGCCGCGGTCCAGCCCGCGCCCACCAGGCCGCCGACGAGCGCATGGGAGGAGGACGACGGGATGCCGGTCCACCACGTGATGAGATTCCACACGATCGCCGCCAGGAGGGCCGAAAACACCACGCCCTTCGTGGCGACCTCCGGGTCGAGCGTCTTGGCGATCGTCTCGGCCACGCCGACGCCCAGGATGCCGACGGCGACGAAGTTGAAGAACGCGGCCCAGAGCACCGCGAACTGCGGCGTGACGACGCCCGTGGCGACCAGCGTGGCGACCGAATTGGCCGAGTCGTGAAAGCCGTTCACGTAGTCGAAGATCAGGGCGATCGCGATGATGGCGACGACGGCGCGCAGATGCGACGGAATACAGAGGAGCATGGCGGAGAAGACCACGATCACGCCGAGCACGATGCTCCACATCGCCTTGCCCGACAGACCCGCGGAGCTGCGGCGCGACACGGCATCCGAGTACGCGCGTTCGGTCGGCGACCCCTTCGAGGATGTGCAGCAACACGACGGCTTCCCGGCCTCCTGTGTACGGTTCGGGTTACTCATGCACGCCCACCACGGAACCTCGCGACGCCTGTGAATGCCGAGTGCGGTGCAGAAACGATCCGGAAGTGTGAGAATACCCAAAGAACGTGTGCCAGACAAGGGCCGGTCCCGGCGCGGGCCGCGCGTTATCCGTCGGCGCGTTCTCGGACCGGGGGGCGATGCACGGCCGCCCTCCGCACGAACAGGTCGAGCCACGCCGCCGTGATGGCATCGCCGATCGTTCCCGATGCCCGGCATTCATCGGGCGTCGCCCCCCAGTAGAAGCCGAGCCATCCTGCCGCGGTGTCCCGGGATGCGTCGAGGAAGGCTTCGAGCTCGTCCGGCGAGCACTTGAGGGGGAAGATCTCCTCGATGAGGATAGGTTTGCCGGCGGCGAACCCGCGCAGCGTCTCGAGCGCCTCGGCGCGCGTGTCCTTTTCCGGGTAGATGTGCACGCTCAGGAAATCCACGCCGCCCGCGATGCGCGCGGGCACGAAACCCGAGGTGAGGCCGGGCCGGTCGAGGCTCCAGGGCACCAGGCCCACGGTTATGAGGCGCCGCGCGTCGCGCGCGCGGATGGCGGCGACAAGCGTCGCGATCCACTCGTGCGCGATCGCGGCGCGGTCCCGGCCCGCCTGATCGAGCGCTATGAACTGGACGAAATGCTTGCCCGCGAAGGCCGGGCCCAGCCAGTCGTCGCGGGGCGGGCCGGCCGGCGCGACCGGCTCGTTCATGAGGTCGTAGCAGAAGACCGCCGGACTGCCGGCGCATTGGCCCGCCACGGCGTCCCAGAACCGCGCCTGCACGCGCCACCTGTCCTTCTCGGACAGCGCGTCGTACCATGCAGGCACGTCGTTCTTGTGGTAGCACCCCAGGCCCGTGATGTCGAGATACAATCCGGTGCTCTCGGCACGCGCAACCAGTCGGCCGAGCCGCTCGAGCGCCGTCGCGTTCGCCTCCGCGGGCCCGGCCATGAACTTCCCGACCTGCAGGTGAATCCGGACCGTGTTCGCGCCGAGAAGCCGCATCTCCTGGAAATCCGCGACCACCGTCGGCCACTCCTTGTCCCAGTAGTCCTCGAGCAGGCGTCCCGCGCGGTCGTGATCGTAGTTGAAGCCCCAGGGGACGAACGGCTCGCCTGAAGGGACGCGAACGAAGGAACGGCCGTCGTTGCCGACCGCGATCCGCTCCAGGGGGGCAGGGGCCGTTGCCGCGCAGCCGAGAAACGCAAGCATTGCCGCGATAGCATCGAGGCACAGGGCTCTCATGGGCATGGCAACGATTATAGCGGCTCGTGCGGGCGCCTTCGCCCCTGCGCCGGAAAAACGCCGGCTGCCGGGCCGCGCGTCCGCGGGGCACGCACTTCCCATTCCCTGCGCGCCGTCCTACAATGCGCCCGGCGCACAACGCGAAAGGAGAGAGCCATGGAATCAGCCGTGCAACCCAAACCCGCGTTCATTCGCGTACGACTTTCGGCCATGATGTTCATCCAGTTCTTCCTGTGGGCGTCGTGGTACGTGCCGCTCGGCGGCTACGCCAACAGCGTGCTGAAGCTCACGGGAGGCGAGATCGGCTGGCTCTATGCCACCACGGCCATCGCGGCCATGGTATCGCCGCTCTTCGTCGGCTTCGTCGCGGACAGGTTGTTCGCCACCGAGCGGATTCTGGCAGCCCTGCACGTGGCCGGCGCGGTGTGCCTGTTCCTGGCGGCGCAGCAGACCGGCTTCGCCGGGCTCATGACGCTGCTCGTCATCAACGCCCTGTGCTTCATGCCCACGCTGGCCCTGGCGAACTCGCTTGCCTTCCGCAATATCGACAACCGCGACAAGTTCTCGCACGTGATGGTGTGGGGCACGATAGGCTGGATCTGCTCCGGTTTGACCGTCGACTTCATCCTCGGGGGCACCGGCAAGGCGATTTTCTACCTGGCGGGCGGCGGCGCCGCGGCCATGGCGATCTACAGTCTCGTCGGGCTTCCCCACACCCCGCCGAAGGGCAAGGAGGCAGCGGGCGGCGATGTGCTCGGCCTCGGCGCCCTGAAGCTGATGAAGGACCCGGTGTTTCTGATCTTCGCCGCCTGCGTGTTCCTCATCAGCATTCCGTTGAGCTTCTACTTCACCTGGTGCAATGCGTTCCTGGTCGAGACCGATCGTCCCAACCCGACGGCGCTCCAGACGCTGTGCCAGTTCTCCGAGATTCTCGTCATGATCATCATGCCGTGGTTCATCACGCGGATCGGCCTCAAGTACATCCTCGTGATCGGCATGGCGGCATGGGCCGTACGTTACGTGTGCTTCTCCAGCATGCTCTTCCCGCTCATCGTGTTCGGCCTCCTCGTCCACGGCTTTTGCTACTGCTTCGTCTTCATCGCCTCGTTCATCTTCACCGACAAGAAGGCGCCGCAGGGAATGAGCGCCAGCGCGCAGAGCCTGGTCGCGTTCATCATCTGGGGCGTCGGGATGTTCTTCGGCACGCAGATCGCGGGGGTGACCGCGGCGAAGTATCCACCCGTGATGGTTCCCGCCGCGCGGCAGGTCGCCGCGGCCGACGTGGAGAAGATCGACGCGGCGGCGCTGCCCGATTGGGTCGTCATCGAGGACCGCGGCGTGGAGAAGGTGACGGTGCCGCATCTGCCCGCGCTGGTCAACGCCAAGGAAGCGACCAGGATCACGCGCGCCGAAATCGAAGGCCTGCCCGAGGAAGGCATCAGGGTGCCGACCAAGGACGCGGCGGGGGCGACGACGGGCAACCTCGCCTATGCCAGGAAGGACCTGCTGGAGGCGTTCACAAGGGCCGATGCCGACAAGGATGGCGCGGTGACTCCCGACGAGTGGCGCGTCGCCCAGGCCCACACCTGGCCGCCGATCTGGCTGTGGCCGGCCGTGCTGTCGGCGATCGTGTGCGTGATCTTCCTCATCGGCGGGCGCGACCCGAAAACCGCGCAGCACGCCTGAGACGATGCGCGCCGTGCGCGTGCTGACGTCGAGCACGCGCCCGCCGCTCGCACGCGCGGGAAAAGAAACGAGCCCCGCGTCCTTGCCGGCGCGGGGCTCGTTCGTGCGCGCGAAGCGCCGCTCGGGTTACTGCGCCTGGCAGTTCTCCTGAACGTCGCAAGACAGCTCCGAGCACACGTCGTTCGAGATGACCTGGCAGCCGATGCCGTTCACGGGAATCGGGCCATCGAGGAACTGGTAGTAGATGATGTAGACGGCGTCGGTGGCATCGATCAGGCAGTCGCCGTTCGCATCGGCTGCCTTCTCGCACGGGAACGCGCGGCCGCCGCGGAAGAGGGCGTTCAGAATGAAGATGCCGTCCGCGATGTCCAGGCGGCCGTCGCCGTTCGCGCTGCCGGGCACGAATTTCGCGCCGGGCGAGAACCTGATCTCGGCGGGCTTGTTGCACGCCCTGCCCTCGCCCGCGAGCGCCTCGGGGCAGCAGCCGCTGTCGGATTCACGCTCGGCGAGCACGCCGTCGAACGTCGAGCCGGGAATGCTGTTGCCGCCGATGACCATGACGTTCGGCGTGGCCGGTGCGCCGAGCACGCCGTCGCACGTCCGGAGGTTCGCGACCGAGTTGACCTCATCGACGTTCGCCGTCATGACGATCCTGAGCGCGCTGTAGTCGTTCGTCACCGGGAGAGAGACCACGGCATACATGTCGACGACGACGCCCTGGGTGACGCCCTGTCCCGGGAAGATGGTGATGGTGTTGAACCCGGGAGGGCCGCCCTTGTTGATGGTCGCGACATCGAGGCCGTCGATGTTGGCGGCGGTGATGTCGAGCAGGGTGTCCGCGCAGATGCCGAACGACCAGCCCTGGATATCCACGCCTTCGTTCGTGCCGTTGCCGTTGAAGTTGAGGCTCACGATGCTCTCGACCGCGGCGCCGGCGCCGCACTCGGCGCTCGTCAGCCAGATCGAGAAATCCTTCGCAACCGCGCACACCGCGGGCGCGGACGTGATGCTCGCGGGAGCCATGACCGCGGGAGGGTAGCTCCCGCCGCCGAAGACCACGACCGTGGGCGTCGGCGGATTGCCGACCGCGTCCGTGAACACGACCCGACCGATCTCCGCGAGGGCCGCGCCGATCGGGCC
>JBFZCA010000021.1:0-3623 GCA_041308205.1 Planctomycetota bacterium
CGGCGCCGGGCGCCGCCGCCCACCAGAGCGCCAGGCACACGATACCCGCCTTCACCGCCGCATTTCTCGGCATCATGGCAACCTCCCGCGCGCCGGGATCCATCCGTCCCGCGCGTCACTCCCCGAGTCTATGTGCGCCGGCGCCGCGGCGCAAGCAAGAAGAACGGAATTCATTTCCCCACCCCGCGCCGTTGACCGGCGGAGGCATTCCCCGCAGAATGAAACGCATGCCTGCGGCCCGCAACGCGCAGCGCAGAGCTTGAACGGGAGCGGATATGCACGCCGACAACGCGCAGGAAACAATGCCGACGGTGCCGCGGGACGAGATCCTCGGCCGGGTCGCACGGCTCTGGGACCACGTGGGCTCGCGCCCGCTCAGCGCCGTGTTCGCCGTCGAGCGCGTCGAGATCCTCTACTTCGCCGGCACGCCGCAGGACGGCCTCGTGTGGATCCCGCGCGAGGGCGAGCCGGTCTTCCTCGTGCGCCGCGACCTGGCGCGCGCGCGGCGCGAGTCGCCGCTCGCCAGGATCGTCCCCTTCGCCCGCGCCCGCGACATCCCCGAGATTCTCGCGCGCGAGGGCCTGCCGATCGCCGGCCCGGTCGGAACATCGCTCGACGTCCTGCCCGTCAGCCTGTACCGGAGCCTCGAGCGCGCCCTGGGGACTCCCGTCGAGGACGCCTCCTCGGCGATGCGCGCGACGCGGGCGGTCAAGTCGCCGCGCGAGCGGGAGTCGATCCGCGCGGCGGGCGCGCTCGCCACGGAGCTTTTCACGCGCCTGCCCGGATTTCTCCGGCCGGGCATGCGGGAGATCGATGTGGCGGCCGAGATCGATGCGTTCCTCGTCCGGGCGGGGAGCGTCAACTACTACCGCACGCGCACGTTCAACCTCGAGTTCGCGGGGCTGTGCTGCCTGGCAGGCGAGAGCGGCGGCGTGCGCGGGCCCTCGGACTCGCCGAACGCCGCGGGCAGCGGCCCCGACCCGGCCTTCGGCCAGGGTGCGGGCATGCGGCGCCTCGCGCCCGGCGAGCCCATCCTCATCGACCTCGGCGTCAATCGCGGCGGCTACTACGTCGACACGACGCGCATCTTCCACTTCGGCGCGCTGCCCGCGCAGTTCGTCGATGCGCATCGCGCGAGCGAGGGCATCATCGAGGCCGCCGCCGAGGAGCTGGCCGCGGGGAGGACGCCCGCGGACGTGTACGCGCGAGCGGCCGAGCGTGCGGCGAAGGCGGGCCTCGCGGACGCATTCATGGGCGGCAGCCGCTTCCTCGGCCACGGCGTCGGCCTGCAAATCGACGAGTGGCCGGTGATCGCCGAGGGGTTCGACCAGCCGCTCCCCGAGGGCGCCGTGGTGGCGCTCGAGCCGAAATTCGCGCTGCCGGGCGGCATCGTCGGCGTCGAGACGACCTACGTGCTGGAAGACGGCGCGATGCGCCCCGCCGTCGACCTGCCCACGGCGCTCGTGCGGCTGGACTGACCCCGTCGGCGCGGAGGATCGTGATTCATGAAGCGGATGAGAACCGTGCGAACGGCATTACCGGCTTGCAGGACCGCGAGGATCGTCCTGGGCGCCGCCCTCGCGTGCGCCGCCTCGGCCCGCGCGCAGGAGGACGCCATCGCGATCGAGAACGCGCGCGTCCGCTACGTCATCGCGCCGGACGCCCGGAACCTCGGCTTCATCGATCGCGCGACGGGAATCGACTATCTCAGGCGCGATGCGGCGTCCGCCTGCGCTCTTCTGCGGCGTGACGGCAAGGACCACGCCGCGACCTCCGTGTCGCGAGCCGGCGATCGCCTCGCCATCCGCTTCGGGGAGACGGGCATCGAGGCGCTCCTCGGCGTCGCGCCGCGCGACGAGTACATCCGGCTCGCAGTCGAGTCGGTCACGGGCGGCGAGATCGAGTCGCTCACCTTCCTCAACGTTCCCCTCACGCTCCGGGGCAGGCCCGATGAGCCCTTCGGCGCCTGCGCATTCTCCCTCAACCTGATCACGCGCGTCGACCAGCTCCCCGCGCTCCAGACGGAGCTGCGCGCGGCATGTTATCGCAAGTTCGGCCTCGCCGGGGCCAAGACGGCGATTGTCGGGGCGCCCATCGAACTCGTGCTCCCCGCGCTCAAGTCGGTGCTCGCCGATGCGGACGAGATGCCGCATTGCACCGTCGCGGGCCCCTGGGCCCGGGAGGTGCCGTTCAACCACGGCTCGTATCTCTTCAACTTCGGCGCGCTTACCGAGGCGACGGTCGAGGAGTGGACCGGCGCGGCGAGGAACCTCGGCGTCACGCAGATCGACAATCACGGCGGCAGCCCGGCGTTCTTCAGGTTCGGCGACTTCGCCCTGAACCGCGAGAAATGGCCCGACGGGTGGGAAACCTACCGGCGGATCGTGCGGCGCCTCCACGATGCCGGGATCGGCTCGATCTTCCACACCTACGCGTTCTTCATCGACAAGCAGTCCAGGTACGCGACGCCCATCCCGGACGGCCGGCTCGATGCGTTCCGGACGTTGACCCTGGCCGCGCCGGCGGCCGCCGATGCCAGGGAGATCGAGCTCGCCGAGCCCGTGAAGGGCATGAGCACGATCACGGGGTTCTTCGAGCACAACAGCGTCGTCCTCCACGCCGGCGACGAGCTCATGACCTTCGCGACGGTCGCACAGGCGCCGCCCTGGCGCCTCGGCGGGCTGACGCGCGGCGCCTTCGGCACGCGGCCGGCCGCGCACGAGAAGGGGGCGAAGGTCCGCCACCTCAAGGAGTGCTTCGGCCTGCTCGTGCCGGACCCGGAATCCTCGCTCTTCGAGGAGATCGCCGCAGCGCACGCCGAGATCGTCAATGCGTGCGACTTCGACGGCATCTATCTGGACGCGATCGACGGCAGCGCGATTCTGCGCGGACCGGACGAGTGCTGGCACTGGGCGGACAAGTTCGTCTTCGAGATCCAGCGGCGGCTGAAGAAGCCCGTGGGGATGGAGATGAGCGCCATGTGGCACCACTTCTGGCAGTTCCGCACGCGCTGGCAGGCGTGGGACTATCCCCAGCGGGGCCAGAAGCGCTTCATCGACATCCACGCCGCCTCGGTGAACGGCGGGCTGCTCCTGCCGCTCCACCTGGGGTGGTGGAACTTCGAGGAGTTCAAGCCGCCGCAGGTCGAGCCGACGTACCCCGATGTCGCGGAGTACCTCGGCGCGAAGCTCATAGGCTGGGACGCCGGGATTTCGCTCACCGGCGCCGTCGATCGGGCCAGGCTCGACGCCGTGCCCCTCTTCGCCCGTGCGGTGGACATCCTGCGCACTTGCGAGGAGCTCCGCAGGGCGGGCTCGTTCGACGAGGCCGCGAGGGCGCGGCTCCGCGAGCCGGGAAAGGACTTCGCGCTCTTCCGCGATGCCTCCGGGGCGTGGCGATTCCGTCCGGCCCGCTACGCCGCGCACACCGCCGCCGTCTCCGAGCCCTGGAGCCTGTCCTGGACGTCGGCGAACCCCTTCCGCGACCAGCCGCTGAAGCTCCGCATCGAGGGATTGATGTCGGCCGCGCCGTACGAGGCACCGGGGAACATCGTCCTGCTCGACCTCTCGGACCCGCACGCGCCGGCGCCGGCGTCCGCCGACGGCGTGGCCGCGACGCGCGCC
>JBFZCA010000022.1:0-2608 GCA_041308205.1 Planctomycetota bacterium
CTCCGCGATGTGCTGAGCGAGGCCGCGCGCATCGCGCCGGCCGATCTTCCCGTGCTCATCGTCGGGGAGGACGGGACGGGCAAGGATCTGCTCGCGCGCGCGATGCACGCGGCCTCGGGCCTGCGCGGGCCCTTCGTCGCCGCAAGCCTCGGCGCGATCCCCGAGACGCTGGCCGAGGTCGAGCTCTTCGGCTGCGAGCCGGGCGCGTTCACGGGCGCCGCGGCCTCGCGCCGCGGGCTGGTTGCGGAGGCGGAGGGGGGCACGCTCTTTCTCGATGATCTTCAGGAGGCGCCCCGGAGCCTTCAGGCCGCGCTGCTGCGCGTGCTTGCCGAGGGCGTGGTGCGGCCCCTGGGCGGCGCGGCGCCGCGCGCGGTCGATTTCAGGCTCATGGCCGCGAGCACGCTCGGGTTCTCGGAGCTTCTCGCCGAGAGCATCGTGCGCGAGGATCTGCTGTACCGCATCAACGGCGCGGTGCTGGCGCTGCCGCCGCTGCGGGCGCGGCGCGAGGATGTGCCGCTGCTCTTCAGGCGCTTCCTGGAGGAGGCCGGCCGAGACCCGTGCCCCGCGGTCCCCGCCGAGACGGAAGCCGCGCTCCTCGTGCACACGTGGCCCGGCAACGTGCGCGAGCTTCGCAACGAGGCGCGGCGGATTCGCGCGTTCGGGCGCGCGACGGTGATGCCCGAGGACTTCGCGTGGAGCCGGGGGGCCGACGGCGGCGCGCGTGCGCCGCTGGGGCGGCTCCGGGAGGCCGTGCGGGAAGCCGAGCGCGCGCACATACGCCGCGCACTCGATCTCGCGCTCGGCAACAAGTCGCGGGCGGCCGCGATGCTCGGGATCACGCGCCGGTCGCTGTACCGGCGGCTCGAGCTCTACGAGACGCGGGCGCCCGGGGAATCGACGGCGACGTGATTACTTCTCGGCCTTGGGGGCTTCGCGCGGCTTGACGTTGTGGCAGAGGACGCACATCTCGACGCCCTCCATGGCGGGCGCGAACACGACTTCCTCGCCCGCCTTGTCGCCCTGCATGACCTTGGTCGTGCCGTTGTGGCAGTGGCCGCAGAACTTGCCCTCGTTGATCGCGTCCATCGTGATCTTGTTGCTGTTGAGGGACTTGTCCTCGGAGAAGATCTTGTCGTCGTGGCAGTCCTTGCACTTCTTGTAGCCGAAGCGGGCATGCGACGTGTGGCTGAACGCGACCGGCGCATACTCGCTGCCCTTGGCCGCGGGGAAGACCACGGTCGCCCGCATCTTGGGCTTCTCGGGCTTCTCCGCCGCCGACGAGCTGCCGAAGCGCTCGAACAGGTAGATCGTGCCGAACGCGGCGATCATGCCGATGGTGAAGAACAGCGTCTTGCGCATGGGTGTCCTCCATCTCTCCTGAGTAAGTCTACTCGCCGGAACCACAGCCGGCAATCTTACGTTACATCGCGATGCGTGACAAGATCCCCGCAGAAGTGGGCGAGGACCTCCCTGAGTTCCGAGAATGCGTCGAGCCTTATCGGCGCGTCCGCGTAGACGTTGCCCCGCGGCGCGATGACGCGCGTCACGCCGCAGTGCGCCGCTTCCCTGACGCGGGCCTGGAAATTGTGGACCGCGCGCAGCTCGCCGCGCAGGCCGACCTCGCCCACGAAGGCGACCTGCGGGGGCAGCGGCGTCTCGAAATGCGAGCTTGCCACGGCCATGACCGCGCCCAGGTCGGCCGCGGTCTCCGAGAGGCGGAACCCGCCCGCCACGTTGACGAAGACATCGCGCTGCCCCAGGCCGGCGCCCAGCTTCCCGAGCAGCGCGAGGTACAGCGCCACGCGATTGGGGTCGAGGCCCGTGACGCGGCGGTTGGGAATCTGCCAGGGGCTCGGCGTCACGAGCGCCTGCACCTCGACGAGAAAGCAGCGCGTGCCCTCGCACGTGACGACCGTGGCGGCGCCCGGGGCGGGCGGCCGATCGCCCGGGCAGAAGAGGCGCTCGGAGCGCTCGACCGGCGCAAGCCCCTGCGCCGCCATCTCGAACACGCCCAGCTCGCCCGTGGGGCCGAAGCGGTTCTTGACCGCGCGCAGCAGCCTGAAGTCGTACTGGTTGTCGCCCTCGAGCCTGAGGAGCACGTCGACCAGGTGCTCGACGACCTTCGGCCCGGCCACGAGGCCGTCCTTGGTGACGTGGCTCACGATGCAGAGCGCGTACGGCTGGCGCTTCGCCTGGGCGGCGAGGCGCGCCACCGATTCGCGCACCTGGCCCACCGTCCCGGGCGATCCGGCCATGTCCGCCGTCCTGAGCGTCTGGGCGGAGTCGACGATCACGAGCGCGGGGTTGTACCGGGCGCAGGCCCCGAGGACGGCGTCCACGTCCGGGTCGCCGAGGACGCGCACCCGTTCGCCCGCGATGCCCAGGCGCGAGGCCCGCAACTTGAGCTGCGCCGCCGACTCCTCGCCGGAGACGTACAGGATGTCGCCCGGGACCCTGTCCGCGATCTGCAGGAGCAGCGTCGACTTGCCCACGCCCGGATCGCCGGCGAGCAGGACGACGCTGTCCGGCACGAAGCCGCCGCCCAGGACGCGATCGAACTCCCCGATTCCGGTCGCCAGGCGGGCGGCGTCGCCGCCCGCCGAAATCG
>JBFZCA010000023.1:0-10736 GCA_041308205.1 Planctomycetota bacterium
GCGCGGCTTCGGACAGCGAGAACACGGTCGGCGCCTTGATCGCGATCTCGGCGCTGCTCAGGTGCAGGACGCCCGCACGCGCGAGGTACCGGGTCCCGAGCGCGACCGAGGTTGCGGGCGCGAGCGCGCCGCCGGCCGAGAGCGCGAACAAGCTCTCGCCGTCATACGAGGGAGCGCGCGGCGGGCCGGGCGTGAAGACGTGCCACAGGGCGAGCGCCAGAACGACCGCCGCGGCCGCGGCGACCGCGGCGACGCGGGGCGCCGAGAAGAACGCGCGCCGGCTCGCCGCCGCCGGGTCGAACGCCGGCACGGGGCGGCCGAGCGCCGCCGAGAGCGCGAGGTGCTCGTCCGCAAGCTCCATGAGCCGGCGCGCGGTCTCCGGGTCTCGTGAAAGCGCCGCGTCCAGCTCGCGAGTTTCCTCGGCGCTCAGGTCGGCGTCGAAATGCCTGCGCATGAGATTCTCGAGGCGTTCGCTAGGCATTGGCATCCTCCCTTCCTCCGAGGCGCGTCTGGACGCAGCGCGCGAGTTCCTGCCTGAGGCGCATGAGCGCCATCTTCAGCCCCCCCTCGGTCCTCCCCGTTCTCTCGGCCAGCGTTCTCACCGGAACATCGTCGTTGTAGCGCTCCTTGAGGAGCGCGCGCTCCGCGGGCGCCACCGCATCGAGGCAGCGTTCGAGCGCGGCGCGCCGTTCCTCGCCGCGCGCATCGGCCGCCGGCGCCGCATACGCCGCCGCGACCGCATCGACCGCACCGCTCGAGAACATGACCTTCTCGCGCCCTTTCCTGCGAAAGTGCCTGAGGATCTGATAGCGCGCGACCGTCCGCGACCACGCGCCGAAGTTCGTGCCCGGCCTGAAGGAGCGCCTGATCCTCCAGAGCTCGAGAAACGTCGATTGGGTCAGGTCGTCGGCGCAGTGCCGCTCCCCGACCAGGGCGAGGACGAAGCTCGCCAACTGCGCCGCCTCGCGCTCGAGCACGGCGGCGAACGCGCGATCACCTGCGGTCATGGCCTCGAGTCCTTTGAATCTCTGAGAGCTGAACGCCCGGGGTCCGGAAAGGTAACATGAAAACCGGCGTCGGTGTGCGGCGCCCTTCTGTTTGACCGGGGCGCAAGACCAAAGTTTCGCAGTTTCGCCCGGCCCGCGAAAGACCCGAAAGGCGATCTCGACAGCGGCGCCGATAGAGATACGATAGCAGTAGGCCGCGGGCCGCAGCCCTTCGGCGCGTCCGATTACCCGAGGAGTTCTGCAATGATCCTTCGATGCGCGTACTTCCTGGCGCTCGCCGCGGCGGCGCCGTTCGCGGCGCTGCGCGGGGCGCAGGACATCGAGCTTGCGCCCCCCCTGGTCATCGAGCACCTCGGACTCTCGCTCAGGCTCCCGGCGGGCGGCGCCTTCGAGGCGTGCCGGGAGAAACGTGTCCTGCGCCACGCGTTCGGCGAGGGCGGTGTTATCACCCGGACCATCGAGCTCTTCATCGTCTCGGCGCTCACCGAGCAAGGCGCGCCGATACCGATCGAGGAGTGCATCCGAGCCGCCGTCAAGGAGGTCGCGGCCGGACAGCTCAAGGCGAAGAACGAGTTCTCCGAGCTCGGCTCGTCTGACGTCGTCGTCGCCGGCCGCGAGGGGCGCCGGACGTTCTTCGAGGTGCGCCGCGCGGGCGCGCCGCGCGGCGCCGGCGCCGTCATCGTCTGGCCGTGCGATTTCCCGCGCGCCGGCGCGACGCCGCGCCCGTACTACTTCGCGCTCCTTCTGCGCGGCAGGGATGCGCCGGCCGTGATCGAGGAGCTCGCCGGCCGCATGGTCCCCGCGATCGCGCGCGTGACTCCCCGGTCGCCCGAGGCGGCCGAGCTCCCGCCGCTCCGCATCGCCAGGGAGTACAAGGACTACGGCATGGCCCTCGATCTACCCGTGGGCTGGAGCCTCAATGAGCGGCCGCCGTCCGAGTCCTCGGCCGAGTTCGAGCTCGCGGTCGCGGCGTACGACTACGCCGAGATCAGCGCCCCGCAGCGCTTCACCGTCGGCGTCAGGCCGCAGACGGGCGGCAGCGACATCTTCGCCTCGCCGGAGCACGTCGAGGCGTTCGTGCGCGGCATCGAGGCCGTGGCGGCGATCCAGCGCAAGAAGCTCACATCGCACCGCGTGATCACGCACGCCGGCCGCCCGTGCCTCGAGGTCGTGATCGCGCTGCCGCAGGACAGCCGCGAGCGGCTCGAGGTCCGGCGCCTGGTCCGGTCGGGCGCCTGGCAGTACACCCTGAGCCTCGTCCAGACGAGCGCCGACCCGAATGCGGCGCGCGCCAGGCTCGACGCGTTCGCCGAGGGGTTTCGGCTCATCGCGAGGTGACGCCGCCGCGGCCGCGGCGCCTACCACCTGCGCTTGTGGATGACCGCGAAGTGCTCCGGGATCTTGTCGAAGAGGGCGGCGCAGGCGTCGAAGTCGCCCTTCTCGGCCGAGCCCTGGATCGAGAAGGTGCCGTCGTAGCCGACGATCACGTAGTCGACGTACTTGCGCGGCTTGTCGATGGTCGTCGTGCGCCGGGCCAGCTCGCGGATGATCGCGTCGCCGTCCAGCGCCATCTCGATCGAGATGCGCGGCGAGGGATCGTCCTCGTACGTGAAGCGGAAGGCCTCCATGTCCTGGATCCTGGCGCGCTCGGCCTCGATGTTCAGGTACCGCATGGGCAGGATGCGCTTGTGGTAGGCCGTCACGCGCTCCTCGGTGTACTCCTGCTTCGCCTGCGCGCGCTCGTCGTTGTTCCAGAAGTAGACCTCGACCTGCGCGCTCGTGCCCTTCTTCTCCTGGCCGACGAGGAGCCCGGGCTTCTCCTCCTCGTAGAAGATCCAGCCATCGGACAGCGCCTTGAGCTCGAAGCAGAACTCGCTCGAGAAGAAGTACGGGCCGATGATCTCGCCGGCCGGATCGGGCGAGAGCGCCATCACGTGGGCGAGGTACTCCTGCTCCATGTCGGCGACGCTGCCGAACGTCTTGTCGGCGAGCTGCTTGAAGTGCTCGGGCATGATCTTGCCCTGGTGCGCGACGTTCCAGTAGGCGCTCAGCATGTTCTGGCCCTTCTTGCCCGTGTTGACGAGGTAGTGCACGAGCGCCCAGGCGTCGGCGTAGAGCGATCCCGTGAATGCGCGGTGCTCGACGCCCACGAGCTGCATGACCGGCGCCTGCTTCCCGTTCCGGATCTTCTCCTGGACGTGGAGCAGGCGGTCGCGCGGAATCACGCCGGTGACGACCTTGTCGTCCTCGGTCAGCCGCGCGCCGTCGCCGAAGTAGACGGCGAGGCCCTCCAGCAGCCACGTGGGCGCGTTCTCCATGTTCGCGAGCACCTTGCCCTGGAGCTGGTGCGTGCCCTCGTGGGCCAGCACGTTGAACGTCGTCGACGTGATGCCGAACGTGCCGTGGTACGCTTGGATCTCGCCCGTGCTCGGCCGGTAGAACCCCCCGACGCCGGGGAACATGTTGGTCAGGTGGCGGAATTCCTCGGCGTCCCGGTAGACGCACACCAGGCTCTTGCCCTTCTTGCCGCGGCGCTCCTCGGGGAAGTACTTGACGAGCTTGGCGTACAGCTCGTCCATCAGGCGCGCGTAGCGCCGCGCGACCTCGGCCGTCGAGTTGCACTGGACGTCGAAGAAGCTCGTCGCGATCTTGTGGCGCTTCTCCCACGGCACGCCCTTGAACTCGAGCTTGCGCTTCTCCTCGAACTTCTTGATATCCTGGGCGCGATCCTTGCGCTCGCGTTCGTACCTGGCAAGGTCGGCGGCCGACTGCTTCGGCGCGGCGATCGCCCGGCGGCCCTTGTCGGGCCATTGCTTCTTCGCGGGCGCGGCCTTCTTCTCGTCCTTCGTGACGGTGCGCCCCCCGCCCTCCTTCTTCTTGAGAACGCCGTTCTCGAGGACGTAGCCCTCGGCGAGCTTCTCCCTGACGGCCTGGCGGTCGAGCCATGCGCCATCGAGCTGCGCGTGGCCCAGCGCGAGATGCGCGGCCTTGTTGCCGGGATCGAGCGCGATGACGTGCTCGCGGCAGCGCACGGCTTCGACGCCGAGCTTCTTCCCCTCGCACCAGGCGCCGAGCTCGAGCCACGCGGCCGCGGTGTTCTTGGCGGCCTTCCAGCGCTTCGCGAGGTCGGCGCGGGCCGCCGCGCCGGCACGGGAGACGGCGACGATCTTGTAGCGCCCGTAGGGCTTGAGATCGCCGCCGACGCGAATGTAGATCTTCTCCGCGTCCTCCTTCTCGATGCTGCCTGCGGCCGTTCTGCCGCTCTCGAAGAGAAGGACGTCCTTGTCCCCGAAGTCGGGGCACTCGGGGGGCGCCGCCGCCGCCCCGAGACTCATGCCGAGCACGACTCCCGCCAGCAATGCCATGACACACCTCCGCGCGAACGTTCGGTATTCTGAGTGTATTGTAAGCAATCGCGCGGCGCGACTCAAGCACCGCGCCGCCGGCTCCGCGAGGGCGTTCCCAGACTTGCATCCGCGCCGATTCGGGTAATCATCGCACCTGCCATGAGCGCTTCGATCACGTCCACCGGGAATGCAGGCATCGTGTTGCGGACGCCCCGCGCATGCGTGTGCGTGGATGCCTTCTGGGACCACGACCGTATCGCGGGCGAAACGACCCCCGCTCCCGCCGAGGATCCGATCGCCGACTGTATCCTCGTGACGCACGCGCACTGGGACCACTTCTCTCCGGACCGCGTAACCCGCGCGGCCGCCGGGCGGAAGGCGACGGTGGTCGGACCCGCGGCGGTGACGCGCGCGCTGCGCGGCGCCGTGCCGGTCGAATCCCTCGTCACGCTCGACCCCCCGCGCGGCGCGTCCGAGATGATGGCGTTTCCCTGGGGCGCGGTGACCTGCATTCGCACGCACCACGGCGGGGCTCACAACTCCTACCTGATCGAGGCGGATGGCTTCCGTTTCCTTCACGACGGCGACAACGAGGACGCGCGCCTCCTCGATGCCGCCGTCCTCGCGCCGCTCGATGCGCTGTTCCTCTGCCCGTGGCAGGGCTCGGGGTGGGAGGACTGCGTCGCGCGCCTTGCGCCCCGCCGCTGGTTCCTCATCCACCTCTACGAGGAGGAAATCGCCGCGCACAGGGCCGGCCGGCTTCTCACCGAGCTCTCGGACCGCGTGCCCGCCGTCGCCCCGATCATCGCGCTCGCGCCGGGCGAGTCGTGCGAGATGGCGCCCGCCGGCGAGGCCGTTCCGGAACGGGGAGACGCGCAATGAGCGGTCCCCCGGCCGATCCTCCGGCCTTGCGCGCGCGCAAGACGCGCTTCATCGAGCTTCTCCGGACGACGCCGGCCCGCACCGTCTGCCCGAACTTCTACCTGCTCGCCCACGCCAACGGCTGCGCGTTCCGTCCCCACTGCGACTACTGCTACCTCAAGAGCTCGCTCTGGCACGTGCCGGCCGATGCGGCCTTCGACAACGTGGCGCGCATGCTCGCCGATGTGCGGCGCTGGATCGCGCGCGACGACCTCGAAACGTACGTTCTCAACGCCGGCAATCTCTCGGACAGCCTCGCGTTCGAGCGCGTCAGGCCCATGGCGCGGGCGCTCGTCGAGGAGTTCCGCGCGGCGGCCGCGGCGGGGCGGCGGCACACGCTGCTCCTCGTCACCAAGGGCGGCGTCCGGGAGTGCCGCCCGCTCCTGAGTATTGCGCCGTGCCCCAACGTCATCGTCTCCTTCTCGGTGAACTGCGCCGAGGTCGCGAAGGCGCACGAGCGCGGCGCCGCGACCGTGGCGGACCGCATGGAGGCGGCGCGGCGCCTCAAGGCCGCGGGCTGGCGCGTCCGAATCCGCGTGGACCCGATGTTCGCGGGGCGCGAGTACGGCGCCATCGTCGCCGAGATCCGCGGCCTGGCGCCCGAGCGCGTCACGCTGGGCACGCTGCGCGCCGAGCCGCACCTCCTGCGCGTCGTCAACCACGGGCTCTTCGCGGCGATGGAGCGGCCGGCCGATCCGAACGGCCTCGCGAGGTATCCGCTCGGCGTGCGTCGCGACCTCTACGCCGCGGCGATCGCCGGCCTGGGCGGCGCGTGCCCGATCGGCCTGTGCGAGGAGACGCGGGATGTCTGGGAGGCCGCGGGCCTGAACCCCGACGTCCCCGCCTGCAACTGCGGAGAGTGACACGCGGCGCGCCCGCACCCGGCGGGGCGCACGCCTCACCCCTCTCTCTTTACACCCTTCCCTCAATGTGATACGACCGGAGAAACGCGCACGCACCATGCGCCGAACCGAGAGGAGAACATAGCCCGTGTCTCACGAATGGCATACGCTTGCGGCGGAACGAGCGCTCGAGGCGCTTGGCACCGGCTCCCAGGGGCTGACCGCGGCCGAGGCCGCGGAGCGCCTCGCGCGCCACGGCCCCAACGAGCTCCTGGCCAAGGAGAAGGAGTCGGCGCTCATCCTGTTCCTCGGGCAGTTCAAGAACTTCCTGATCATCATGCTCCTTGCGGCGGTCGTGCTGTCGTTTCTTCTCGGCGAGAACGTCGATGCCGTCGTGATCCTGGTCATCGTGCTCTTCGCCACCCTGCTCGGCTTCGTTCAGGAATACCGCGCCGAGCGCGCGCTGGACAAGCTCAAGGAGATGGCGGCGCCGACCGCCTCCGTGCTGCGCGACGGCGAGGTCGTCGCGCTGCCGGCGCGAGAGCTCGTCCCCGGCGATGTGATCCACCTCAAGACCGGCGACCGCGTGCCGGCGGATGCCCGGCTGCTCGCCTCGGTCAACCTGCGCGTCGAGGAAGCGTCGCTCACCGGCGAATCCGCGGCGGCCGAGAAGATGATCGACACGGTGGAAGGCGCCGTTCCGCTCGGAGACCGGCGCAACATGGCGTACGCGGGGACGAGCGTCGTGTACGGGCGCGGCAGCGCCGCCGTCGTCGCCACGGGCATGGGCACCGAATTCGGCAAGATCGCAGGTCTGCTCGCCGGGGTCGAGAAGCGCCAGACGCCGCTCCAGGAAGGCCTCGACCGCATGGCCAAGTACATCGCGTTCGGCGCCATCGCGCTGATCGTGCCGCTCGTCTGCATGGGCGTGGCGCGCGGGCACGGCTGGGCCGAGATGTTCGTCTGGGGCGTCAGCCTCGCCGTCGCCGCCGTGCCCGAGGCCCTGGCCGCCGTCGTGACCATCGGTCTGGCCATCGGCGTGCAGCGCATGGTCAAACGCCACGCGCTCGTGCGCAAGCTCCCCGCCGTGGAGACGCTGGGCTGCACCGACGTCATCTGCTCGGACAAGACCGGCACGCTCACGCAGGACCACATGACCGTGCGGCGGGTCTTCGTGAGCGGCCGCGCCATCGACGTGAGCGGCACGGGGTACGACACGGCCGGCCGCTTCACGTGCGGAGCGGATGCGCGTGCGCCGTCGTCGGACCCGGCCCTCGCCCTCCTCCTCGAGGCGGGCGCCCTGTGCAACGACAGCACGATCGGGAGCGGCCGGAGCGTGCGGGGCGACCCCACCGAGATCGCCCTGGCCGTCCTCGCGGCCAAGGGCGGCCGCGATGTGGACGGCCTGCGGCGGGAGTTTCCGCGCGTCGCCGAGATCCCGTTCTCGTCCGAGACCAAGCGCATGACGACCGTTCACACGGGGCCGGGCGGGCGCATCGTGTTCTGCAAGGGCGCGCCCGAGGTGATCGTGGAGCAGTGCGCGCGCATCAGGGACGGCGCGCAGGAACGGCCGCTCGATGCGCGGGCGCGCGAGGCGCTTCGCGCCGCGAACCACGCGATGGCGGAGGATGCGCTGCGCGTCCTCGCCATCGCGTACAAGCCCGACGACGCCGGGCCGCTCGATGCCGGCTTGACGTTCCTGGGCCTGGCCGGCATGATCGACCCGCCGCGTCCCGAGGCGGCCGAGGCGATCCGCACGGCCAAGGCCGCCGGCATCAGGCCGGTCATGATCACCGGCGACCACAAGATCACCGCCGCCCGCATCGCGCGCGAGCTCGGGCTGCTCGCGGACGGCCTCGCCGTGGAGGGCCGCGAGCTCGACGGGCTCGCCGCCGAGGAGCTCGATGCGCTCGTTCCCCGCGTCGATGTCTACGCCCGCGTGTCTCCCGCCCACAAGCTCGCCATCGTCGAGACGCTCCAGCGCCGCGGCCACGTCGTCGCCATGACGGGCGACGGCGTCAACGACGCGCCCGCGCTCAAGAAGGCCGACATCGGGGTGGCCATGGGCATCACCGGCACGGATGTGTCCAAGGAAGCCGCCGACATGGTGCTCACCGACGACAACTTCGCCTCCATCGTGGCGGCGATCGAGGAGGGGCGCGGCATCTTCGACAACATCAAGAAGTTCCTGGTGTACCTCCTCTCGTGCAACCTGGGCGAGGTCCTGCTCATGGCCGTGGGCGTGGTCTTCGGCTCCTTGATCGGCCTCGCGGGCGGCGCGGTGCCGCTCGTGGCGATCCAGATCCTCTACGTCAATCTCGCGACCGACGGCCTTCCCGCGATCGCGCTCGCGTTCAACCCCAAGGAGGCCGATCTCATGCGGCGCCGGCCGCGCCGCCGCACCGAGGGCATATTCACGCCGCAGACGATCGCGCACATCGCGGGCCTCGGCATCTGGACGTGCCTGGTCGCGATCGCGAGCCTCATGTACGCGCGCGCGGAGGGGAAGACCGTCGCCGAGGCGCAGGGCTTCTGCTTCGTCACCCTGATCCTGGTCCAGCTCGTCAACGCGCTCAATTGCCGCTCTCTGGTGCGCTCGCTCTTCAGCGTCGGGCCGTTCACCAACCGCTGGCTCCTCCTGGCGCTGCTCTGGGAGTTCGGGCTGCTCTGCCTCATAGTCTACCTGCCGCCGCTTCAGGAGATCTTCCGCACGTATTCCTTCACCGGCTCCGAGTGGCTCGTCGCCGGCATCCTCGCCGCGTCGATTCTCGCCGTCACCGAAGCCGCCAAGCTGGGGCGCCGCCTGTGCTTCCCCGCGGCGCCGGCAGCGGCTGAGGGATAGCGCCGCCGCGGGCCGGGCGAGCAAGAAAGTACCTGGCGCCGCACCTGCCCGGCGCATACAATCGTCGACACGCGCGCCGGCGCGCGAACGGAGGCCGGATATGCTGCCTGGAACCATGGCTCGCATGGCCGCGGGGCTCCTGCTGTGCGCGGGAACGGCGCGGGGCGCCGAGGCGCCCGCAACCGGCATGGACGCCGAGAAGCTGCGCGCGCTCGTCGCGGCGGCCGCGCGGCGCGATGCGGCCGTTCCTTCGGTCCTCGCCGAGCTCGATGTGCGCAGCGCCGATGCCCGCGAGCTCGCGCGGCGACTGCGGGCAACGCGTCTCACGGTCGACTGGGATCGCGTGAGCGTCGATGATGCGCTGGCGTTTCTTCGGGAGCGCACGAACATCGCGTGCGTCCTGAGCGCCAAGGCGCGCGAGGCGCTTGCCCGCGACGCGCCGAAGATCTCGCTGCGCCTCCGCGATCTGGCGCTCGCGGACATCCTCGATCTCCTCGTGACGCAGCTCGGCGACTATCGTCTCGCCGCCCGCCACGGCATCCTCATGCTCGTGCGCGGCGAGGAATACCGCCCCGTGACCATCCTCAAGATCTACGATGTGCGCGACATCACCGCGCCGCGGCGCGATTTCCCGGGGCCGCAGTTGAGCGTGACGGACGAGGGGGGAGACAGCAGGATGTAGGCTATAGCCTATAGCCTATAGCCTAAAAAAACCCGGCGGGGAAGGACCAGTCCTTCCCCGCCGGGCACGTGCACGGCGCGGCAGCCGTGTGTCGCGCCGATCAAGACGCTAGCACTGCTCCTGCACGTCGCAGGGCAGATCCGTCTTGAACGTACCACAGTCGAGGCCCTGTGTCGGCGCCGGGCCATCGAGGAACTGCCAGTAGAAGACTACGATCGCGTCGGACGAATCGATGACGCCGTCGAGGTTGACATCCAGCGCCGCGACGCAGCCGGGATCGCGGCCGCCGCGGTACAGCCAGTTCAGGATGAAGATGCCGTCCGCGAGATCCAGCTTCGCATCGCCGTTCGCGTTGCCGGGCCGGAACTTGGAGCCGGGCGAGTACCTGATCTCGGCGGGCTTGTTGCATGCGAAGCCCACGAGCGCCTCGACGCAGCAGCCGCCCTCGGTTTCACGTTCGGCGAGCACGCCGTCGAACGTCGAGCCGGGAAGGCTGTTGCCGCCGATGACCATGACGTTCGGCGTGGCCGGGGTGCCGAGCGTGCTGTCGCACGTCCGGAGGTTCGCGACCGAGTTGACCTCATCGACGTTCGCCGTCATGACGATCCTGAGCGCCTCGTAGTCGTTCGTCACGGGCAGCGACACCACCGCATACATGTCGATGACGACGCCCTGGGTGACGCCCGCGCCGGGGAAGATGGTGATGGTGTTGAACCCGGGAGGGCCGCCCTTGTTGATGGTCGCGACATCGAGGCCGTCGATGTTGGCGGCGGTGATGTCGAGGAGCGAGTCCGCGCAGATGCCGAACGACCAGCCCTGGATCTGGGCGTCTTCGTTCGTGCCGTTGCCGTTGAAGTTGAGGCTCACGATGCTCTCGGTCGTGGCGCCGGTGCCGCACTCGGCGCTCGTCAGCCAGATCGAGAAATCCTTCGCAACCGCGCAGACGACCGGCGCGGACTTGATGATTGCGGGATCCATGACCGCGGGAGGGTAGCTCCCGCCGCCGAAGACCACGACCGTGGGCGTCGGCGGATTGCCGACCGCGTCCGTGAACACGACCCGACCGATCTCCGCGAGGGCCGCGCCGATCGGGCC
>JBFZCA010000024.1:0-7536 GCA_041308205.1 Planctomycetota bacterium
TCGCCGATCTCGTCGAGAAAGAGCGTGCCCCCCTCGGCCAGCGCGAAGCGCCCCGGCTTGTCGCGCTTGGCATCGGTGAAGGCGCCCTGCTTGTAGCCGAAGAGCTCGGATTCGAGCAGCGTATCGGGAAGCGCGCCGCAGTTGACGGCGATGAAGGGACGGTCGCGCCGCGGGCTCGCGTGGTGGATCGCGCGCGCGAAGAGCTCCTTGCCCGTGCCGCTCGGCCCGGTGATGAGGACCGTGCTCCCGCTCTCGGCGATGTGGGGCAGGATGTCGAGGATGCGGCGGATCGCGGGGTTCTTCGTCACGATGTCGCCGAGCGAGTGCTCGCCGCGGAGCTCCTTGCGCAGGAGCTCGATGGCCGAGACATCGCGGAAGCTCGCGGCGACGCCGACGATGCCGCCCTCGTCGTCGCGGATCGGGGCCACGTTGAGGCTGATGGGCACGCGCGCGCCCTTGCGGTCGACGATCACGGTCGGCATCTCGGCAAGCGGCCGGCCCGACTCCATGACCTGCGCGAGCAGCGTCCGGCACTCGCAAGCTTCGCCCTTGAAGAGCGCCTCGAAGCTCTGCCCCAGGGCATCCTCGGCCGGCATGCCGGTCAGGCGCTCCGCCGCGCGGTTGAAGCACGTGATGGTCCAGTCCCGATCGACGGTGCAGACGCCCTCCGAGAGCGAGTCCAGGATGAGCCGGTACAGCGATTCGTCCATCGAGCCTCCTTGGGGCGGCGCCGCCATTGCAAAGGGCCGCGATTATATTGCAGGAATTGTTGCACTGCAACGCTTTCATTGCAAGCTGCAACGAGATCGGTTTCAATGCTCTCATCGTAAGCTCCATGCTGACAACAACTTGCGATTTCAGCGGGCAATGGCACGCCCCTTGCTTATCTGATCGCCAATGAACCTAACAAGGAGGTCAAGCATGTCCGGCAACGTACGAGAGCTCACGAATGCGAACTTCAACGAGACCATCGCGACCGGCGTCACCCTGGTCGACTTCTGGGCGCCCTGGTGCGGCCCCTGCCGCACGCAGCTCCCGATCCTCGAGACGGTGGCGGCGGCGGTCGGCGACGCGGCCGCGATCGCGAAGGTCAACGTCGACACCCAGCCGCAGCTCGCGGAGCGCTTCGGCGTCCAGAGCATCCCGACGCTGATCCTCTTCCAGGACGGGAAGGCCGTGCGGCAGTTCGTGGGTGTCCAGCAGGCGCATGCCTTGCGCGCGGCCGTCGAGGCCTACGCGGGCGTGGCCGGAAAATGCGGAGGACCATCATGCTGCTCAAACTGCTCGTAGGCGCCGGCATCGGCGCGCTCATAGGCGGCGTTCTCGGCAGCACGCGGAGCTGCGAGACGGGTGGGTGCCCGCTGACGGCCAACCCGACGCGCGGGGCGTTCGTCGGCGGGCTCCTCGGGCTCATGCTCGCGGTCGGCGTGTCAGCGCCGTCCGGCGCCACGGTCACGGAAACCGCCCCGAGCCCGGCCGCCGCCGCCCTGACGCTCCAGGGCCTGAAGGCAGAGCTCGCGGCGCACGAGGGGAAGGCGCTCGTCGTCTTCTCGGCGCCGTGGTGCCCGGCGTGCAAGCGTTACGAGCCGAGCGTCGCTTCCGCGGCGGAGACGCTCGGCTCCGCCGCACGGATCGTCACGATCGACACCGACAAGTCCGGCGACATCGCCTCGCACTACGGCGTCAAGTACCTGCCGACGTCGCTCGTCTTCGAGCGCGGCAAGGAGACGAGCCGCTTCGTCGGCCCGAAGAACTCGAACGAGCTCGTCGAGCTGCTTGGAGGAACCAATGAGCGTTGAACAAGCGTTGCGTCTGATCGGCGGCTTCTTCGTGCTCCTGAGCGCCGCCCTGGCCCATTTTGCAAGCCCGTACTGGCTCTTCTTCACGGCCTTCGTCGGCCTGAACCTGTTCCAGTCCGGCTTCACGAACTGGTGCCCGATGATGTGGATTCTCAAGAAGGCGGGCGTGCCGCCGGCGGGGGTCGAGAACTGCTGCGCGCGATGAGCGCGCTACGCCTTCGCCGAGGGATCGGCCACGCGCCCCATGAAGAGGATCGCCCCGGTCCGCTCGTGGCGGATCAGGAAGAGGAACGGGCGGTCGGCCTTGAAGACGACCGGCTTCTCTTTGTCCGCGACCATCGCTCTCCCCAGCATGACGACCGCCGTCGCGGCCGCCGCCTCGGTCCCCTTCTCATCCAGGTCGATGTAGGCCTTGTGGATGACATCGCCGATGAAGAGCTCGCGCGTGTCCGCGATGCCCGCGAAATCGGCCTCTCCGGGATTGAAGGCCTTTGCCATCCCGAGGGCCTTCAAGGCTTTGACGACGGCCGGCGACGCTGTCATCTTGAAGCGCGGCAGCGCGAGGTCGACCCGCCGGCGCGTCATGCCGTCGATCCAGCCCGCGAGCGCCTCGGGCGCGAGCTTCTTCTCGAACGCGGCCGGGCCTTCGGCCTTCGACGGCAGGAAGACCACCATCGACAGGCGGTTCGCCGAGTACGGCAGCGCGACCGCCTGGAAGCCCTCGCCCTCGAAGTAGCGGTACGAGCCGACGCGATGCATGAGCCGCGCCTTCACCGTGCGCGCGCCGCCCGCGTGAAACGGCGCCTCTGCGGTGAGTTCCGGCTCGAACTCGTCGGCCCAGGCGCTCTTCATGTAGATGGCATTGGCAAGGACGAGCCGCGTCAGGGGCGTGAGGACGCCCGCGGGAATCAGGTCGCGGATCTTCCGGGCCGTGCGCTCCTCCACCCAGCCGTTGATCCTCGCGCGGGCGGCCTCGGCGGCCTTCCCGAAGTCGACCTCGCCGAGCTCGCCCCCGAACTCCGTCCTGACGAGGTCCAGGTACGCCTTCTCGAACGGGTAGCCCTTCTGTCCCCAGAGCGAGTTGGCGGTGCACAGGCGGTAGAGTTCCTGGGAGCCGGCCTTGCTCTCCTTGTCGAGCGCCTCGATGAGCGCGCCGCAGAGCCGCTCGGCGTTCGAACCCGGAAGGTGCAGGGTCTTCGCCATCTCGGCGGCGGTGTCTCCGCGCGCGCCCGCGAAGGTCATGGCCAGCGCCGTGTGAATGCTGTAGGGCGAGAAGAAGAGATTCCCCTCGGCGGCCCGGAGCTGCCCGTAGAGATCGAGGGCGAACTCGTTCCCGGCCCGGGCGGCCGACTCGGCATCTGAAAGACCGCCGGGCGCGGGGGCGGCGCAGGCGAATCCGGCGGCAGCGAGCAGCGCGCAGGCAAGCGTGAAGCGTCTCATCGGGCGTTTCTCCTTGTGAAGTCCGTACGCGATTATAGACCGAGCCCGGCGCGGGAAGTTTCCCGGAAGACGAGCAGTGCGATCGCCTGACGTGGTTCGAGGAGAGCGCTTCAGGGTATAATCCTTGCAGAGTTCCGGTGCCGACATGAAAAAGCGTAAGCTCCTCCTGAAGCTGCTTGCCGGCTCGAGAAACGTCCGGTGATAGAGCGCTATGCGCTGGACATGGAGGCGGACAGATGAGCGACTACCATATCAACGTCTTCTTCAGCAAGGAGGACGGCGGCTACATCGCAGATATTCCGGACTTGAAACACTGCTCCGCGTTCGGCGCGACCCCCGAGAAGGCGCTGCGGGAGGTCCTGAAGGCCAAGCAGGCATGGATCGCGGCGGCCCGGGCGCACCGGAAACCGGTTCCCGCCCCGCGTTACAAGCCCGCGATCTACCAGGTCGCTTCGCGATAGCTCGCCCGCCTCCGGCGCGTCACCCATCCCCGCCCTCGAACCTGTACCCCAGGGTCGGCGCCGTCAGGAAATGGCGCGGCGCCGCCGGGTCGTCCTCGAGCTTCCGCCTGAGGCCCATCACGTGGAAGTCGATCGTCCGCGGCGCGATCGCCGCGTCGTAGCCCCACACGCCGTCGAGGATCCGCTCGCGCGAGAGCACGCGGCCCCGGTTGCGGATGAAGAACCGCAGGAGGTCGTACTCGGTCCTGGAAAGCTCGACGCGCGCCTTCCCGCGCCTGACGTCGCCGGTGTCGAGGTTGACGGCGACCTTTCCGAAGCGGAATTCCCCCGATCCGCTCGTCCGCCTGAGCAGCGCCTCGATCCTGGCGAGGAGCTCCCTGAGCCCGAAGGGCTTCGTCATGTAATCGTCGGCGCCGAGCGTGAGCCCCTTGACCTTGTCCTCCTCCTGCCCCCTCGCGCTCAGGATCAGGACCGGGATCTCGGGGTACCGCCGCCTGAACGCGCGGCACACTTCGAAGCCGTCGATCTTGGGCAGCATGAGATCGAGAACGAGGATGTCCGGCACCACGCTCCCGAGAAGCACGAGCGCGGCCTCGCCGTCCTTCGCGCTCACGACCTTGAAGCCCTCCATGCCGAGCTTCTCCGTGAGGCCGAGGAGGAGCGCCGGGTCGTCTTCGACGACTGCAACGGTTCTCATGCGCCGCCTCCCGCGGGCAGGACGAGCGCGAAGGCGCTCCCCGCGCTCGACGTGCGCTCGAGCCGGACATCGCCTCCCAGGCGCCGCGCGAGCGCGCGCGAGAGCGCGAGGCCGATGCCCGCCCCGCGCGGCACGGCGCTCTCCGGGTGCGCCCGGTAGAACTTCTCGAAGAGGTGCTTCCGCGCATCCTCGGGGATCCCGAGGCCGTTGTCGCGCACCTCGATCGTCACCTGCCGGCCGTCGCGCGCGACGGCCAGCGCCACCTCGTGCCCCTCGCCGCGCCGGTACTTGAAGGCGTTGTCGAGGAGATTCTGGAGAATGCACGCAATGGCCTCGCCGTTCGAGCCGATCGCGCCGGCCCCCTCGACCTCGGCCGAGAAGCGCACGCCCTCGCGCGCCGCCCGCGCCTCGAAGCTCTCGGCCACGCGGCCGAGCACCGCGCCGAGGTCGACCGGCGCCACGGGAAGGACGATCTCCCCGCGCTCGATCCGCGCGAAGTCGAGCACGTTCTCGACGATGGCGGACAGGCGCTCGCTCTCGGCGCGGAGAATGTGCGCGAAGGCCTGCACCTTGTCCTCGGCCAAACCCCCGTCGGCGAGCATCTCGGCGAAGATGCGCACCGTGCTCACGGGCGTCTTCATCTCGTGCGAGACGTTGGCGATGAAGTCCGACTTGAGCCGCGCGAGGCGCATCTCGGTCCTGACGGCCCGCAGGACGAAGAACCCGCCCGCGGCCGCGATCAGGAAGAGCGCGGAGACGGCGCCGTACATCCAGGCGGTCTGCCGGCGCGCCGCGGCGATGATCTCGCCGACGAGCGGGCTTCGCGCCAGCGCAACGCCGACCGGGACATTATGGGCGCTCAGAAGCCGCTCGGCGCACAGCTCATCCGCGGACGGGCGGCGCGCCGGCGTCTCCTGCCCGGCGATGAGGATGCCCGCGCTCGGCTCGAACTCGACCGCGATGCCGTCGCCGGCATCCTCGGCGGGAAGCCCGAGATCGATCCACGTCGCCGCGAAGACGGCTCCGCCCTCGCCGGCGCGGCACAGGAAGAGCCTGCCGTCGAGCGCGAACGCCTCGGGCACGCGCCCGAGCGACGCAACCACCGCGGACGCCGCCTCGACGGCCGGATCGGCCGGCGGCTCGACGACGCCGATGCGCCGGTAGAGCGCAGCGCGCCAGCCGGGAGCGAGCGCGTGTCGAAGGCGTGCGAGTCGTTCCGCAACCGCGCTCTTGTCGACCTTCCCGAGCTCGTGAAGGCCGAGCAGGGCGAGCGCATCGAGAGGCTCGCCGTCGGGGCCGGCGACGCCGGCGTACGCGCGCGCGACCTCCTCGTACAGCCGCGCCGCGAGCACCGTCTCGCCGCCGCGCGCCAGGTTCCGCGCGGCGTGATAGACCGCCTGCGCGCGAAAGGAGGGCGTGCGCAGCGAGCTCAGGAAGAAGGCGTACGCATCGGCGGCCGCGATGAAATCGCCCTCGCCGTGTTCCTTCTTGAAGCCGCCCGCGAGCGAGTACCGGAGGAGCCGCTTCTCCTCGTCGGCCGGCGACTCGCGCGCCGCCGGCGCGGCGGCCGCCCCTCCGGCGGAGAGGAAGAAGAGCGGCCGCCCGCCCTCGGGCAGGAGCCGCGCATCGGGGGCGCCGAGGAGCGCCTCGGCCGCGCGGATCCTCTCGGCGAGCGCGCGGCGCATCCCCGCGGCCGACCGCTCGAGCGCCGTGCGGGCGCGCGTCCTGAGAAGCTCGACCTGCCGCCGCTCCAGGTCATCGCCGCTCCTGAGCCCGAGATAGGCGAGGACCGCCGTCGGGAGGATCACGCAGGCGATGAAGGCGGCAATCGTTTTTCGCATCGATTTCGGCGGAATGAACCGCCGCACTTCATTATGGCTGCGCGGGCGGCGCGTTGCCACCCTCGGATTGGGTCTTCTGCCTGTCCTCGAGCCACTTCTTCCAGAGCTCGCGCTCTCCCTCCTGCTCCCTGAGCTTGCGCAGCATCGCGAGCGCGCACACCCTGACGCTCGAGGCGGGATCGTCGAGCATGCCCGCGAGCGCCTCCATCACGCCCTCGCCGCCGGCGTTCCCGAGGTAGTTGACCGCCATGTATCGAATCTCGGGGTCGTCATCCTTCAGGCGGGCGATGAAGAGCGCCGTCACGGGCGGCGCCTTGATGTCGGCGAGCGCCCTGCACGCGCGCGTGCGGATGTCGAGGTCCCGATCGGCGGCGAGCACTCCCACGATTTCGGCGCGTTCCTCGCTCTGCAACCACTTCGTCGCGAGCTCGACGGCGAGCTTCTTGTGGGGCCCCCGCGCCAGGTAACCGATCAGGACCCGCTTCTCCTCCTGCGGTCGCGGCTCGATCCACGCGCGCGAGCCCGAGCGGCCGTACAGGGCGCCGATGACGTCGCCGCCCGCGCGGGCGAGGAACTCCCCGAGCACATCGGCCGGCGTCGCGTCCACACGCCGTTTCAGCGCGGCCAGGCGCTTCTCGAACGGCAGCGAGCCATCGGCGACGACCGCGTCCAGAAACGCGCTCACGGGAGGCGACGCGACCACGCTGTCCGGGCACGCACAGAGCACATCGCTCAAGAGCGCGCGCTTGGGGCCCGCGCCGTGCTTCTCGATCGCCTGCGCGCACAGGGCGGCGAGCTTCTCTTCCCGCGCCGCCACTGCCTCGCCCGTCTCGCCGCGCCGCTGCGCTGGCACGTAAGAGGGCCCCCGACCCGGCGTCCGTACCCTTCTATTGCCCCATTCCACCGCCCACGCGCACAGCGCCGCCTCCGCCTCGCCATCGAGGCGCATGAGAAGCGGGGCCGTGAGGGCGAGACCCACGTCGGGCCCGACGGCCCACCGCTCGTAGCTCTCCCGCGTCGATGCGTGGTCCTTGACGAGCACCGCCGCGACTTCCTCGGCGAGGGCGGGATCGTGCTCGACCGCCACGAGAAGCAGCTTCGCCGCGGCGGCCTTGTTCTCGGGCAGCATGACGGACGGGTCGTGCAGGTGGCGGGCGAGGACCTGCACCGCCGCCGGATCGCGGGGGATCATGACCCCGAGGCACTCGTAGAGGACCTTCGTGCGCACCCTAGGATCGGGATCGACCGCGAGGGCTCTCGTGAGCGCGAGAAACTCGTCGCCGACCGGCGGAGGAGGA
>JBFZCA010000025.1:0-3487 GCA_041308205.1 Planctomycetota bacterium
AGCGCCGCGCGGCGCGACATGCGGCGGCGCGGTCGAGCCGTTGTCGCCGGCGTTGCCGGAACGGGCGTTCCTCTCATCGCACTGCGATTCTCTGTACGCGGTTGCTGGGCCTGCCCGCGGGCACGGATCCGCCGGACACACACTCCTATACTACCATGGCCCACGCCGTCTTGAGATACCTGCCCTCGGGAAACTGCAAGGAGTACGGGTGATCGGCGGCGGGGCCCGAGAGCGCGAACACGCGCACCTCGCGCAGCACTCTGCGGCCGGCCTTGCGCAGCGTGTCCAGGAACATCTCCTCCGAGATCAGCCCGGAGCAGCAGGCCGTGACCAGAATGCCGCCCGGTTCGATGATCTCGAGCGCCGTGCGGTGGAAATCGAACTGCGTGCGCAGCGCGTCCTCGATGTCATCGCGCGAGCGCGCGAGCTTGGGCGGATCGAGCACGACCAGCCCCGCGCGCTTCCCGTTGCGCTGCATGTCGCGCAGATACGGAAAGGCGTCGACGTGCACGAACTGCGCGCGCAGGCCGTTGCGCGCCGCGTTCTTGACGGCGAGCGCCACCGCCTTCTCGTCGAGATCGATGCCCGTCACCCTGCGCGCGCCCGCGGCGGCCGCGTTCAACGCGAACCCGCCGCTGAAGCAGCACACGTCGAGCACATCGCGACCGGCGGCGAAATCGCGAAGCCGCAGGCGGTTCTCGCGCTGGTCGAGGAAGAACCCGGTCTTGTGGCCCGCGCGCGGGCTCACGTGAAACTCGAGGCCGTGCTCCTCGACCGTCGCGGCCGCGGCCGACGGCTCGGGGAGGTCGAACCCCTCCTTGGCCTGCACATCCGCATCGGCGAGCGCCTCGAACGCGCACTCGGGGAACTGCTCCCCGACGATCGCCCGCAGGAGCTCGAGCCGGGCGAAGAAGCCGGCCGACAGGATCTCCGCCACGATCAGGCTCCCGTACCGGTCCAGGACCAGGCCCGGCAGCCCGTCGCCCTCGGCATTGACGAGGCGATAGCCCGGCGCCGCGCCGCTCCCGAGCCCGAGCGCCGCGTGGCGGAACGCGAACGCCGCGGCGAGCCTGCGCCGGAAGAAATCCTCGTCCACCGTCTCGGCGGGATCGAACGTGAGCACGCGCACCGTCACCTGCGAGGTCGCGCAGAAGAACCCCCTCCCCGCGAAGTCGCCCTTCCGGTCGATGACGTCGACGATGCTCCCCGCCGGCACGGCCGGCAATTCGCCCGTCATGCGCCGCCAGACGAGCGGGTACCGGACATTGCGTGCGATCTTGAGACGAACGATCGGGTACACGGCGATCCTGCCGCGGCCGCGGACGGCGGGCGCAGCCGCCCCCTGCGAGCGCCCGCGCGCGGGATACCGCGCTCCCGCGCAGCGTCATGATAGCACGGCCGCCGCCCGTTCGCGAAGGCCGCCGGCGAACGACTCGCGGCGCCGGCCGCCGCGCGGTGGACATCCGCAGCCGCCGGCGGTATAGTCCTCGCACGCCGTCGCCCCGGGCAGCGCCGCACGCCGAGGCGATGCGGCGCCGGACACGGGACACGCAGTGAGCGCGGACAGCATCGAGGAAGAAGTCAAGAGCTCGGGAGCCATCGGCCGGGTCTCGCTGATCACGGTCGCGAGCCGTATTCTCGGACTCGCGCGCGAGCTTCTGAAGGCGAACTACTTCGGCACGAGCCACGCGGCCGATGCCTTCAACGTGGGGTTCATGATTCCGAACCTCCTCAGGCGCTTTCTCGCCGAGGGCGTCATGTCGGCCGCGGTCGTGCCCGTCCTCACCGACTACGAGAAGGATGCCTCGGCCGACGAGGTCAGGCGCTTCGTCGCCGTCGTGCTCGGAAGCCTGCTCCTTCTCCTCGTCATCATCGTCAGCGCGGGCGTGGCCCTCGCGCCGTGGTACATTCCCCTGTTCTTCCCGAGGTTTGACGCCGACAAGACGGCGCTCGCGAGCGCGCTCACGGCGATCATGTTCCCGTACATCGGGTTCGTCTCGCTCGCCGCGCTCTTCCAGAGCGTGCTGAACTGCCACGGCCGCTTCTCGCTGCCCGCGACGAGCCCGCTCGTCCTCAACGTGTGCATCATCGCGATCATGCTCGGTTTCGCGCCGCACGGATTCGACGAGGCCACCCGCGCCGCGGCGACGCGCGTCACGGCCTTCGGAGTCCTCCTCGGCGGCCTCGCGCAGGCCGTCATGCTGCTGCCGTCCCTCCTGCGCCTGCGCTACACGCTCAGGCCGCGCGTCTCGTTCGCCCACCCCGGCCTGCGCCGCGTCGGCGCGCTCGTCCTGCCGGTGTTCATAGGCGCCGGCATCTACCAGCTCAACGCGGTCGCCTCGCTCGTCCTCGCCGCGCTCCTGGCCATCGAGGGCGCCATCGCCGCGCTCCAGTACTCGAACCGCCTGATCGAGCTCACGCTCGGCGTCTTCGTCGTCTCGGTCATCACGGTCACGCTGCCCGGGCTCGCGCGGCTGTGGCGCGAGGGCCGGGACCGCTTCTTCGCGCACTCCGCGTTCGCGCTCAAGCTCATTCTCCTGATCAGCGTGCCCGCGGGCGCCGGCCTCCTCATCCTCAGGCACGAGATCATCACCGTGCTCTTCCGCCACGGCAACTTCACCGCCGCGAGCTGCTCGCTCACGGAGTTCGCGCTGCTCTTCCACGCGGCGTCGGTGCCGCTCACGGCCTGCACGCGCTTCTTCGCCCAGGCGTTCTACGCGGCGCGCGACAGCCGGACGCCGCTGCGCATCGGCATCGCCATGGCGATCGCCAACATCGCCTTCTCCCTGCTGCTCCTGGCCCCCCTCAAGCACGGCGGCATCGCCTTCGCCATGACGCTGGCGGGCGCCGTGGGCGTCGCGTACTACATCGCGGCGTGGCGAAGGGCGTACGGGATGGGCACGCTGCGCGGCGTCGCGCCGTTCGCCGCCCGCGTGCTCGGCGCGAGCCTCCTCCTGGCATGCATCTATCAGCTCTGGACCGCCGCGATCTGGCCCTTCCCCGAGGACGGCACGCGCCTGCGGCAGGCGGCCCACCTGTGCACGGCCATCGCGCTCGGCGCGGCGTGCTACTTCGCGGCGTTGCGCGCGCTCGGCGTCCGCAACGTCGGCGAGTTCCTCGGCGTCCTCATGCGCCGGTCGCGGGGCGCGCGGCGGCGGGAACCAGCGGGAGAATGACCTCCGCCGCCCCTGCGTGTTGCACCACCCGAAAGAACGAACGACGATGCCACAAAGGCACGAAGGCACCAAGCATCAGCGGTGAATCACCGCGCGCTCGGAATGCACCCGAGACCCTTCGGGCCTTCGTGTCTTCGTGGCTATTCCGTCCTCCCTCGCGGGGCTGCTCCCCACATCCGGGGAGGAAGGAAGGACGATGCCACAAAGGCACGAAGACACCAAGCATCAGCGGTGAATCACCGCGCGCTCGGAATGCACCCGAGACCCTTCGGGCCTTCGTGTCTTCGTGGCTATTCCGTCCTCCCTCGCGG
>JBFZCA010000026.1:0-6548 GCA_041308205.1 Planctomycetota bacterium
CCACGCTCGAGGCGAGCGCTTCGCTCCGGAAGAGGTCGGCCGCCATCTCGTCGATCGTCCTGTACCGCTCGTCGGGCTTCTTGGCAAGCGCCTTGGCGATCACCGGCCGGAAGGGCTCGGGGATGGGATCGAGGTTCGGGGCGGCCGCCAGATGCTTCATCAAGATCTCGCCGAAGCTGTGGCCCGTGAACGGCACCTCGCCGGTCAGAAGCTCGTAGAGGATGATGCCGGCGGCGTAGATGTCGATGCTGCGGTCGTAGATCCCGGACCCGATCTCGGGCGCCATGTAGTGCACGGTGCCGACGCTGATCGTCTGCCCGCTCTGGCGCGAGGCGCTTATGTACTTGGACAGGCCGTAGTCGCCGATCTTGACGTAGCCTTCCTCGAAGAAGATGTTCTCGGGCTTGAGGTCGCGGTGCACGATGCCGCGCTCGTGCAGGTAGGCCATGCCCTTGGCGATCTCGCGGAGCACGAAGGCGGCCTTGTCCTCGCCGATGCCGCGCGGGTTGTCCCTGAGGATCTCGCGCAGCGACGGCCCGCCGACGAACTCCATGACGACGAACGGCATGCCCTGCGCGGTCGTCCGCACATCGAAGATCGAGACGAGGTGCGGGCTCTTCAGGTTGATGCAGTGCTTGACGCCGCGAAGCTCGATCTCGTGGTTGCTCAGGATGGACTTGAGGGCGACCTCGCGGCCGCCGTCGCTCACGGCGTAGTACACCTCGCCGAAGCCGCCGCGGCCCACGCCGCGCAGGATCGTGTAGCCCTCCAGGGGCCGATCGCCGTGATGGTACTGGAAGTTCATGGCCGCCCTCCCTCTCGGGGCGCCGAGGTGAGGGTGAACGTCAGAGGACCCGCCTCGACCGGCATGCCCAGGGGGATCTCGGCATCGCGGCCGTGCGGCGCGCCGCCGACGACGAGCGGCGCGTGCGCGCGGCAGCGGAAGCCGTTCGCTCCCAGGCTGAGCACCACGCGCTCCGCGAGCCCCGCGACCGCGATGTGCGCGCCGCCGCGCGGCCCGAAGACGAGGTGCTGGTCAAGCAGTATAACCCGACTCACGTCGCGGGCAAGCTGAAGCCCCGCGGGCAGATCGAGCATCGCCGTGCTGCTGAGCGCGGTCGGCAGCCTGAAGGTGAGCGCCGGCCGGCCGCCCAGAACGATCCGGTCGCCGTCGGCGAGCAAGCGGCGCGACACCGGCGCGCCGTTGACCGTGACCGGCCCGCGCGGCGCCAGGAAGTACTCGTGGTCGACCCGCAGGACTTGCGCGTGCACGCCCTCGATGTCCGCGCCCAGCGCGATGTCGGGCCTGGCCGATGAGCCCGCCCGGCCGATCGTCACGCAGTCCGGCGCGAGCAGGAGGAAGCTGCCGACGCCGTCGACCCAGAGGAGGCAGCGATCGAGACCCGCGCCTCCGCGGCCCGCGGGCGCGGGCTCCTTCACGGCGGCGCACGGCGCGCGCACGATCCCGGGCGGAGGCGTTTCCGACACGCCCATCGTCGAAAGCGCGTGAAACGGCGGCTGCGCGCCTGGCGCGGTCAGGCGGTCGCCGAGCGGCCCCGCCCTGAGCCCGCGCAGGGCTTCATCGACCATCAGGATCTGCTCGTGCGCCTGCCCGGCCCACCAGGCGTCGGGCACGAAGCGCTCGAGGCGGCTCGCCTGGACGAGCGCCTCGGGCCAGTCGCCGCGCGCGACGGCGCGCGCGGTCTTCTCGGCCGTCTCGATGGTGTCGCGCCAGCGCCGCACGTCCGCCATGGCTGCATTCATGCGCGCCGCGTGCTCGACGAGCCGCTGGGCGTCGGCAAGCGCTCCCGCCGTCAACGCCCGCGTGACGGCGTCCGGGAGCGCGGCCGCCAGCCGGTCGAGGATCGCCCGCGTCCCGCTCTCGCCTCCCGCGACGGCCTTGAGGATCTCCGCCGCGGCCAGCGCGCCTTCCACATCGCCGCGCGCCAGGCACTCCTCGGTGCGGGTCCGGGCTTCGTCCGCCTCCCGCGCGCGCTGATCGAGGCGCTTGCGGAGCCTGGCGGCATCCTCGGCCGGCGCCGCGGCGAGGCGCTCCGCCCCGTTCGCGAGCCGGCCGGCTTCGATGTGCTGCCGCGCCGAGTCGAGAACCTCGCGCGCCGCCTGCTTGTGCCGGACGTCCTGCGCGCGTTCCGCGAGGATCCGGTCCCTGAGCTCGGCGACCGCCGGCCGGTTGCCGCCCGCCCGCTGCGCGCGCTCGACGTCGGCAAGCGCGTCCTCGCTCCTCCCGGCCGCAAGGTGCTCCCGCGCCCTCGCAAGAAACGGCTCGACGAGGGCTTCGAGCGTTTCGCGGCACTGGCGATAGTCGCGCAGCGAATCGAGCGTCGCGATGGCGAAGGCCTCGTCGAGATTCCCGCTCCTGAGGGCGTGGCGCGCCTTCTGGATCTGGATGAGGTGCGGCACATTCCACATGGCACTGGCTCCGCTCACGTGCAAGGCTACGTCCACCGCCGGCAAGACACAAGCGGCCGCCGCCCGCCGGGCCCTTTCCGGCGGGCCTCACGCAAGGGAGTCGAAGGCCGCCCCGCCCGATTTCACGGGGAAGGGGACTGCCGCGGAACAAGACGGAGGTTGCCACGAAAGCACAGAGACGGAACGGAGAGGGGCCACGTTCTCTCTCGTCATCATCTCCGTGTCCTCGGTGTCTCTGTGGTTGTTTTCGTCGTCTCCTTCGTGCCTTCGTGTCTTTGCGGCTGATTCCGTCTGCCGGTCTTCGCGCCTGTTTCAAAACAACTTCGACATGTTGATCTTGCCATCGGCCGCACGATCGCCCTCGACCGCCAGAATGGACTCGTCGATCGTCTCGCACAGGCTTCCCGCGGCGCGATACATGGCGAGAATGTTCTCGAGCGGCGTTCCCACCTGGACGGCGTGCGTCGGCCCGAGGATGAGGCCGCCCTCCGGGAAGAGCGCCAGGCGGCGGCCGACCTCGCGCTCGACGTCCGCGACCGTGCCGAAGGGGAGCGTCGTCTGGACGCACATGCTCCCGCAGAAAGACAGGCGGCTGCCGTAGCGCTCCGCGAGGCGGGCGATGTCCATGCTCGGCGTCGTCGGCTGGACCACGTCCTGGATGTCGAGGCCGAGCTCGATGAGGCGGGGCAGGAAGGGCTCGACGCAGCCGCACATGTGCATCATGACCCTGGCGCCGTAGCGGTGCGCCATGTCGAAGTACGCGCCGTACTTGGGCGCGAAGAGGCGGTCGAAGACCTCGAGGCTTATCAGCGGGCCGTGCTGGTGCCCGAAGTCGTCGCCCACGTGCGTTATGTCGATGCCGCCCTCGGCCGCCTGCAAGGCGCGCTCGTGCATCTCGTAGTAGAACTTGAAGCGCGCGTCCATGATCGCGCGGTAGACAGGGTCGTCATCGTAGATGTCCATCAGGACCTGCTCGAAGCCGCGGGCCCGCGCGATCGAGTTGATGAAGTCCATGTCGCCGGCAGTGCCGAAACACACGGCGTACTCGCCGCCGAGTGCCTTGCATGCCGCCTTGATCCCCGTGTAATCGAACCGATCGGCCGAGGGAAAGCGCGAGCGGTCGAGCGCGTCGAGCGATGTCACGCCCGCAAAGGGGAGGTAATGGGCCTCCAGGTACCGCCCCCCGGAGAACTGCGCGTACTTGTAGCGCTCGCCGAAGTAGCCTTCGATGCTGCCGTCCGGGAAGGTCCGCAGTTCGGGCCCGATGTCGCGGGCCTCGACGTACCTGAAGTCATCGCCCAGGACCCGCAGCAACTGCTCCATGTTGGCGAGCCCGAAGCGCTCCATGAGCGCGCGGTTGATCTCGGGCGTTCCCTCGTGCTTCACCGGAATCCGGTCGTAGCCCGTGCGCGCGAGCGCGCCGAGGACGCGTTCCCTGTGGTTCATTGCGGGGGCCTCCTCACCTGAAGCTCGGCGACACGAAGCGGTAGAGCCCCGAGCCGACCCGGAAGACCGCGCACCCGCCGTCCATGCGCGCGAACGCGACGCCGCGCGCCTGCGCGGCGGGGACGTCTCCCTCCATGACCGCGGCCGCGTCCTTCGCGGGCACCCATACCTCGGCGGTCGTGTTCACGGGAACCCGCACGCGGTACTCGAAGCGCCCGCCGTCGATCCGCCACGAGCTCGAGATGCGGCCGTGCGGCGACCTCAGGCCGGCGCTCGCCGCCGTGAGGTCCCCCGCCGGAACCGGCCGCAGGATGATGCGCGCGAAACCCGCCTCCTCCGGGTCCGGCCTGATGCCGCCCAGGTACTCGTACATCCACGTGAGGAGATCGCCGACGAGCATGACGTGGTTCAGGGAGTTCATCGCCGGGTCGGCGGTGTCGCCGTTCCAGAGCTCCCAGATCGTGGTCGCGCCCTTGGAGAGCATGTAGCCCCAGCTCGGGTAGTCGCGCTGCGCGGCGATCGTGTAGGCCAGGTCGGGCCTGCCGTTGTCGGAGAGGACTCGCATGAGCCACTGCATGCCGATGAGGCCCGTCCCGACGTGCCCCTTGCTCTCCTTGACGATCTTCTCGACCAGGTGCTCGAACACGCGCCCGCGCGCCGCGGCGGGCACGAGATCGAAGGCGAGCGGCAGCACGCTCGCCGTCTGGGCGCCGTTCGCGTAGACGCCCGTCTCGGCGTTCAGGTACTTCCTGTTGAGGCCGGCCGTCAGGCGCTCAGCGAGCGCGAGAAACGCCGGCGCGTCCCCGTCCTTCCCTACGAGCCGCGCGTAGCGCGCCATGAGCTTCAGGTCGTGGGCGAAGTATGCCGTCGCGATGAGCTCGCCGGGGGTCTTGCGCGCGGGGTCGTTGGAGTGGATCAAGCGCGGATCCTCGGGCGGGACGCACCAGTCCCCGTAGGTGTCGCGCGGCATGAGGTCATCCTTCACGAACCCGGTCATGAAGTCGATCCACTTCCTCATCGTCGGGTAGTGCGCAGCGAGCACGCGCACGTCGCCGTACTGGTCATGGATCGTGCCCGGTATGACTATGAAGCTGCTCGGCCACGTGACATTGTCCGTGTAGAACGGCCAGTAGGCCGGCGCGACGTCCGGGACGCTGCCCGTCGGGCGCTGCGCGTCCTCGATGTCGCGCATCCACTTGGCGTAGAAGGCCGCGACATCGAAAAGGTACGTCTCGCCGCGGGACTCGGCCGAGCGGTCGCCGAGCCAGCCCTGGCGCTCGTCGCGCTGCGGGCAGTCGGTCGGGACGCTCCGGTAGTTGCCGCGCAGGCCCCGGTCGATGTTCCGGTAGATCCGGCAGAGAAGCTCGTTGGAGCACCAGAACTCCCCGGCAGGCGTCAGGTCGTCGTGGACCACGCGCCCCGCGATCGCATTCGCCTCCAGGTCGCCGGGCCAGCCCGACACCTCGACGTACCGGAAGCCGTGGTACGTGAAGCGCGGCTCGTAGACCTCGACGCCGCCGCCCTTGAGGACGTACGTGTCGGTCACCTTGGCCGAGCGGATGTTGTCGAGGTAGAGGCTGCCGTCCTTGTCGAGCGCCTCCGCGTGGCGCAGGGCGATCTTCGTTCCGGCGGGCCCCTCGACCTTGATGCGGCACCAGCCGACGATGTTCTGCCCCATGTCGGCGATGAAGACGCCGGGTCCGCGGCGCGCCACGGACACGGGCGCGATCGTCTCGGTCACGCGGATGGGCTCGAACATCGATGCCGCGAGAACGCCGCCCGGCGCCGCGAGCACGCGCGCCTGCTCCCACGCCGAGTCGTCGAAGCCGGGCGCGCTCCACCCCGGCATCTCCATGCGCGCGTCGTACTCCTCGCCGTCGTACTCGCTGTTGGCGCCGAGGGGGCCGCGCGTCGTCAGGCGCCAGGTCTCGTCGCTCTGGAAGGCGGACGAAGTTCCGTCCGCGTACTCGACGCGCAGGTCGAGCATGAGCCGCGGCTCGCCGAAGTCGACCGTGGCGGTGGGCACCTTGAGCCGCGGCGCGAAGTAGCGGCCGTTGCCGAGAATGACGCCGGCGGCGTTCTTTCCTTCCTTGACGAGGTCGGTCACGTCGTGCGTCACGTAGTAGGCGCGCGTCCGGTACTCGCTCAACGCGGGCGAGAGCACGTGGTCGCCGGCCTTCCTGCCGTTGACCTCGAGCTCGCAGAGGCCCAGGCCGCAGACATGCGCGGTCGCGCGCACGATGCCGCGCTTCGCGTCGAACTCGCCGCGCAGGTAGCGCGCGCGCAGCCTGCGGAAATCCGACTGCCCCACCGTTCCCCACGGCGCCATGCCGTTCCGGCCGAGTTCCTTGGCCGGCTGCCAGGCGCCGTCATCGAACATGACCTTCTCCCAGCCGGCGGCTTCGGCATCGGAGGAGTGCCACGTCGCATCGGTCTCGACGACGAGCGGCGCGCCCTCGCCGAACTCGATGCGCAGGACGCCCAGGAGCCCGGCGGGATTCGGCGCGTCGCCCGCGTTCTTCGCGGCGATGGCGATGACGTTGGGGCCGGCGGCGAGCGCCGGCCGCACATCGAGCTCGTAGAGCTGGTTGAAATTGCCGCCCGCGCCCGCGCGCGTCCCGTTGACGAAGACCGTGAACTCGTTGTCGGCGGTCACGCGCAGCGTCGCCGCA
>JBFZCA010000027.1:0-15010 GCA_041308205.1 Planctomycetota bacterium
GCGCCCGCGTGGTCGTTGACGGCCGAGGAGTACCCGATTACGATCGCGGATGATGACAACGCCGGCGAGATCTCCTGCTATGAGCTATCCGGGAAGTGATCCGGGACCGCAATCCAGTCTTCCGCATCTGGGGCAACTGCTTCCGGACCTCCAAGCCTTCTCCTTTGTCGCGGTCCTCGCGCTCGCCATCGCCCCGGGGTGCAACGTGTCCCCCGAGCCCCCGCCGGGGAAGGACCTCGTCCCGCGGATCGGGATCTACGAGCCGCCCCCTCGGGGCATCGCCCGGATGCGGATCGGCGTGCCGCCTCTCCAGGTCCGCGGTCCCGCCGCATCGAAGGCGCTGGAGGAAGTCGCGAGCGATCATCTCACGGCGCTCCTTTTCCGGAGCCGGCGCTTCGACGTCATGGAGCGGACCGAGTTGGAGGAGATCCTCCGGGGAGATCGGCCGGAACCGGGGCGGCGCGTCGATCGCATTTTCCTCGGCAAGTTGACGGACCTGCGCGTGAGGGGGGAAGCCGCGTCGCCCGACCCTCGATCAAGGATCCTCATCGAGTGCAAGGTAAACCTGCGCATGGTCGATCCGGTGACCGGCGCCGCCGACGCGGAGCACTCGGGTGAGTTCCTGTGCACCGACACGCTGTCAGCCCGGGAGATCGAGATCCTCGGCGCGATCGGCGATGGGGACATCCGGGTCAGCGAGAAGAGCCAGGGGATGATCGTGCGCCTCGTCCTCGACGACGCCGTTCGGAGGATGCTGCCCCGCATCGACCGGGTTCTCATGGACATGGCTCGCGAGGCGCCGGCGGCCACCCCTCCCTCGACGCCCCCCGCGCCGGCGAAGAAGTTCTGCCCGAGCTGCGGCCAGGAGATCCAGACGAAGGTCACGTCCTGCCCCGGCTGCGGGGGCAGGCTGGACGGATGAGTGAGACGGTCCGCGTCCCCGATCCGTCGAACGTCGACACGGCCCGGCAGGGCGATACGCTCGGAAGAGCGTTCCGTGTGTTTCGTCGTGCGGAGCGCGTGAGCCTTGCCGTGTCAGGGAACCCGAGTCATGCAACGAGAATTCTCCTCCTGCGCGCTTCTCCTTGCCTGTCTTTCTGCCGGCAGTCTGACCGCGGCCGACGCCGAGGCCGGCCCGCTGCCGTGGATCGAGGGCAGCACGACCCTCGTGCTGCTCCCGGACACGCAGTGGTATACGAAGTCGCATCCGCAGTTCTTCGAGGCGCAGACCAAGTGGATCGCGGCGAATCGGGCGCGCTATCGCATCGCCTATCGGGCGGATGGAGGCGAGTGGCGCGAGTGCTCGACGAGCGCGGTGACCGGCGCTGTCGCGCACGACGGCGCCGCGCGGCGGCGATCCCGGCGAGGCTATCAGATGAACTCCGTCTGCCCCGGCATGGCCATGGCCCGGATGGGAAAGTCCATGTCCCACGTCAGGTTGTCGGGAACGAGTTTCAATTGGGAGTTCAGCGCCTGCTCCCAGGTGAGTTCCTTTCCGGTGTAGGCGGCCATGCGGCCCATGATGGCCATGAGCGTGCTGTGAGCCATCCACACGCCGTCGTTGATGGGGCGGCCCTTGCGTATGGACGCGAACAGCTCGTCGTGCTCGATTTGGTACATGTTGCTCTTGGGCCCCTGATAGCTCCAGGGATTCTTGCCTTCGATGATGGGGTCGCTCCAGCCGTTGATCGTGCCCGTTCCATCGGCGCCCATGACGTAGTCCGAGTTCTCGCCGTAGCAGCCGTTGATCTGACGCTGGGCCATGAACGCGCGCACGCCGTTCGGGAACTCGTAGAAGACATCGATATGGTCGAAAATGTCGCCTTCGTTGTTGGGGAATTGGCGGCCGCCGGTGGCCACCGCCTTGAGCGGCAGGACGCCGTTCATCGCCCAGGCGATCTTGTCCACGCTGTGACAGGCTTGCTCGACCAGCCCATCCCCGGACAGCCACACGAAGTTGTACCAGTTGCGGATCTGCCACTCGACATCGCTCATGCCCGCCGGACGTGTACTGGCCGGGGGCATCGGTTTGACCGGGCCGGTCAGGTAGGTGGCGTAGACGGCGCGGATGTCGCCGATGCGGCCCTTGTGCACCTGCTCGTAGAAGGCGCGACGCGCATGGTGATACCGCCAGCAAAAACCGGATCCGATGGCCAGGTTCTTCTCCTTGGCTTTGGCGGCGGACTCGAGGACCGAACGTACGCCCGGAGCGTCGGTGGCCATGGGCTTTTCACAGAAGACGTGCGTGCCGGCATCGACCGCCGCTCGCAGATGCTGCGGCCGGAAACCGGGAGGCGTGGCGAGGAGCACCACATCCACGCCGCTGTCGATCAGCTTCCGGTAGGCGTCCAACCCCAGGAAGCACCTATCGTCGGAGACCTTGACGCGTGCGCCGAAATTCTTGTCGGACTGAAGCCCGTTGCGGCTGGACTGCAGGCGATTCTCGAAGACGTCGGCCATGGCCGTGAGAACCACGTCTTCACCGGTGGACAGGGCTTGCGCGGCGGCGCCGGTGCCGCGCCCCCCGCAGCCGACGAGCCCGATCTTGAGCATATCGCTCGAAGAGGGGGCCCCGGAAGCTCTCCGAGCGAAGGCGAAGTGACCCGCGAGAGCGCCCCCGAGGGCGGCTGTGCCGGAGGTCTTGAGGAACCGGCGGCGAGACGAACCGATGACTGATTGGGATTGTGTCCTTTTCATAGAAAAGCCTCTCCTCGGTAGCGGAAAAATGTATGATACCCCATTCGCGGACGGCCCGGAATCCAGTAGTGTACCGTTGTTTCTGTAGAAGTCCCTGGGATGTCTGATGGCGTCTGCCCGCATCAAAGCGGGGGCCGGCCGGCGGATCGCGGAACGTGGATGCTCGTCGGCATCCTGACGTGCGTGACAGCCGCCGAAGATGCGACGTGGCGTGTCCGGACCGCGGGGCGCCCCATCAAGGAGCAACAGATGCTCGAACGCTCGATTTCACGTGCCATTCCCATGCGTACGAGACCTGCTCACCAAACCTGTGAACAATCGCCATCGTCCCACGCGGCTTTCATCGCGGGGCCGGAAGGGCCGCTTCCGATCTCCGTATAGGGGTACAACCGAATACCCGAGAAGCACACCGTGTCGAAGAGCTTCTCGTATTGACCCCACCGACCCTGGAATTCGAGCCACCCGGGTTCGGTCGCCTGATGGCCCGGCACGGCGGAGGAGATGATCCGGTGACCGCCCGGACGGAAGGTCTCGAGACGTGCACCGTCGCCGGCGAGGTCAAAAAGATCGGCCGAGATCGTGCCGGCACCCCAGTCGAGCGTGAATACCCTCTCGTACTCGTGTTGCCCGGCGGTCGGATAATGGGCGTGCGAATAGCACGCCGAATAGACGATCGGATGGGTGTCCGAGAATTGGAGCCCCGACTCCCACACGCCTGCGCATCTCCGCAGCCATTGGCCCGAGGTATGTCGGGACAGGTAGACGGTGGTCAGCTCCCGGGTCGAGTTGAGAACGAGCAGACTCACCGGCCGTCAAACGACACACGGCGGCATCCATAAGTTCCGCATCGGGGGGCATCCGTCCCGTCCGGGCTCCGGAGATTCCGAGCCGCCCCGCAGGCGTCGGGCACGGCGCACGCGCCGTTCGACCGCTTGACTACCGCAGCGTTTACCTCTATAGGGAAGGGCGTGAGCGCACGCCCGGCTGCGAGCATTTCGCCGGCGCCGGTTTCGGCCGCCCCCGGCGGCGAGATGCCGGACACCGCGGTCGTCCTCGACGCGACCGCGCAGTGCTGTCTCGATGGCCTGCCGGCCGCGTCCATGATCGGGGCGGAGCATGGCGCGGCGACATGAAGGCGAGGAACGAATGCGAGGGGCCGAGATGACCTGTGAGCGGCAAGGAGGCGGAGTCACGCGCGGCCAGGCGCTTCGCGATGTGCTGTTCGTGCTATCCTTGTGCATCGCATACGTCGTTCTCGAGTCGCTGGCCGTGCCGAAACGTTGGACGTTTGCGGGCGCCGGCGTGGCGCTCGCGGCGTTCGGCGTCGTGTGTGTGCGGCGCGGTGCCGACTCGTGGCGCGATCTCGGGCTGCGAACGGATAATCTCGTGCCGGCGCTGGGCGCCGCGGGCCTGTTCACGGCGCTCGCGGCGGCCGGAATCGTCGCCTACGCCGCGCTGCGGAATGTGCCGCTCTGGCGCTCCGACATGGCGCTGCTCTTGCCGCTGTACCCTGTCTGGGGCATCGTGCAGCAGACGATCTTCCAGGGCGTGCTCCACAGGCGCCTGCGCGTGGTGCTGCGCAGCGCGCCGCTCGAGGTGGCGGTCACATCGGCCGCGTTCGCACTCGTGCACTGGGGCGCCCTGCCGCTCGTCGCGCTGACCCTGACGGCGGGAGTCTGCTGGTCGCTGCTCTTCAGACGCCGGCCCAACACGTGGGCGCTCGGCCTGTCGCACGGCGTGCTCGCCGCGCTCGCCTATCCGCTTGTCCTGGGGGATGCGCCCCTCGGCCGCATTTGAGCAGGCCGGAGCCTCGGTGCGCGTCTTTCGGCGCGCGGCGTCCGCGTTGTCGCGTACCGCTGGACAATGAGACGGATCTCACGCGCCGGGATTCTTCTCGGGCTGCGGCGGCGCGGTTCCCGCCAGACCGATCGCCGCGGCCGCCTCGCGCATGCCCATGATCACCTCGGTCACGAGCTGGGGCAGCTCCGTGCCGAGCATCGCCACGCCCTTCTCGATGACCTCGCGGTTGACGCCCGCGGCGAAGCGCTTGTCCTTCCACTTCTTGAGGACGCTCTTCGCCTCCATGTCGAGGACCGAGCGCGAGGGCCTGACGAGCGCCGTCGCGGCCACGAGGCCGGTCAGCTCATCGACCGTGTAGAGAGTTTTTTCGAGCAGCGTGCGCGGCTCCTCGTTCGAGCAGATCCCCCAGCCGTGCGACACGACGGCGCGCACGGCATCCTCGGGCCAGTTGCGCGCCCTGAGGATCTCGGCCGTCTTGGTGCAGTGCTCGTTCGGGTACTTCTCGTAGTCCAGGTCGTGGATGAGGCCGATCACGCCCCACACATCCTCGGGCTCCCCGCGCAGGCGGGCGATGTAGCGCATCGCGCTTTCCACGGCGAGCGCGTGCTGGATCAGGTTCTCGGCCTGGTTGTACTCCTTGAGGAGCGCAAGAGCCTCGTCGCGCGACGGCAGCCGTTCTTCCATGCGAGCCTCCTTTGTTGCGTGTCGCACGCTTACCATAACCGCTCGGGCCGCGCGCGGGAAGGCTTCGCGGGGCGGGCGGCGCGCGTGCCGATGCCCGGACGCCGCGCAGGGCGCTCGCGTCTTGACAGCGCGGCCGCAGGCGCGCATTCTGGAACGCGGCGGCGCCGTGCGTGCGCGCGGCGCCGCGATTCGTCCCGCGAAAGGAGCCGCCATGAAACTTCCCGGCCGCTATCTGTGCCTGTGCGCCGTTTTCCTGGCCCCGTGCCTGCGCGCGGCCGAGGGCGAGATCGTCGTCTCGACCGATGTGAAAGTGCCGATGCGCGACGGCGTCCTTCTCTCCGCCAACGTGTTCCTGCCGCCGGGCGACGGCAAGTTTCCAACGATCCTCGTGCGCACGCCCTACGGCAAGGGCGACGCGGGGAACGGCGGCGCGCGCGCCTACGCCAAGGCCGGCTATGCCTACGTCACACAGGACACGCGCGGGCGCGGGCAGTCGCAGGGGCGCTTCGCGCCGTTCATCCGCGAGGCCGAGGACGGCTTCGACACGCAGGAATGGGTGCGGGCCCAGCCGTGGTGCGACGGCCGCATCGGCACCTCGGGCGGGTCCTACGTGGGCTTCACCCAGTGGCTGCCGGCGCCGCTCGGGTCGCCGGCGCTGAAGGCGATGGTGCCGGTCGTCACCTTCGCCGACTTCCACGACGATGTCGCGTACGTGGGCGGCGCGTTCCAGCTCTCGCTCGCGCTGGGCTGGGGGGCGATGGTCTCGACGTCGCCGGGCGAGGCGCTGCTCGCCAAGGACTGGCAGGCGATCCTCCGGTCGCTGCCGCTTGCGAGTTACCCGAAGCTTCTCGGCCGCGAGATCGACTTCTACAACGACTGGCTCGCGCACCCGAACGACGACGAGTACTGGCGGCCGGCAACGATCAAGGACAAGTACGGCCGCATCGCCGTGCCGGCGCTCTCGGTGGGCGGGTGGTACGACATCTTCGCCAAGGCGACAATGGAGAACTTCGCCAGGATGCGGAAGGAGGCGCCGGCGGAGGCCCTGCGGAAGGCGCAGCGCGTCGTCATGGGCCCGGGCGCGCACGGCCTCGGGTCGAAGATCGGCAAGCGCGATTTCGGCGCCGCCGCGAACATCGATGTCGGCGCGCTGGAGCGCAGGTGGTTCGACCGCTGGCTCAAGGGCGTCCCGAACGGCGCCGAGGACGACGCGCCCGCGCGGATCTTTGTCATGGGCGTGAACGAGTGGCGCGATGAGCACGAGTGGCCGCTCGCGCGGACGCGCTGGACCAAGTACTACCTGCGCGGCAAGGGCGGCGCCAACACCGCGGCCGGCGACGGCGTCCTCGGCGTCGAGCCGCCCGGCGACGAGCCCTGCGACCGCTTTCGCTACGACCCGAAGGACCCCGTCCCGACCACGGGCGGCGCGAACCTCGTCCTCGCGCCGATCGGCGCGTACGATCAGCGCGAGGTCGAGAAGCGCCAGGACGTCCTCATCTACACGACGCCGCCGCTCGCCGCGCCCGTCGAGGTGACCGGCCCCGTTGTCATGGTGCTGTACGCCGCGAGCAGCGCCAGGGACACGGATTTCACGGCCAAGCTCGTCGATGTCTGCCCCGACGGCGTTGCGTGGAACCTCACGGACGGCATCGTGCGGGCGCGCTACCGCGCCTCGGACACGGCGCCCGAGCCGATCGAGCCCGGCAAGGTCTACGCCTACACGATCGACCTGTGGGTGACGAGCAACGTGTTCCTCGCGGGCCATGCGATCCGCCTCGAGGTCTCGAGCAGCAACTTCCCGCGCTTCGACCGCAATCTCAACACGGGTGGGGAGTTCGCGCGCGACGGGGAGTGCGTCGCGGCCGACCAGACCGTGTACCACGACCGCGAGCGGCCGTCGCACCTCCTGCTCCCGATCGTGCCGTGAGGGCGGAGGGCTGCTGTCTCAGCGCGCATCCCCGCCGGGGCCGCCCGCGCCGGGAAGCTCCGGCGGCGTCGCGACCACGGGGAACGCATCGGCGATCTCCCTCGGCACGCGCGTGGGGCGGCCGGACACCAAGTCGATGAAGGCCCAGGTCGTCTCGGCGGAGGCGAGGAGCGCGCCGTCGCTGCGACGGACGATGCGGTAGCGCCGGACCGACGTGGCGGCGGTCATCGCCGTCACCCAGGTCAGGACGACGAGCCGATCGCCCGGAAACGCGGGCTTGCGGTACTCGATCGCGTGCGCGCGGACGACCCAGCCGGCGCCGCGCGCCACGTAGGCCTCGGCCGGCCAGCCCTGCGCCGCCGAATGGGCGACGGCCGCGTCGAGCATCCATTCCAGGTACGCGATGTTGCTCGCGCGCCCCAGGGCATCGATCTCGCGGTCCTCGACGCGGCGGAAGTGCTCGAACACGTCCGGCATGGCGGCACGCGGGCGCGGCGCCCGCGCTCACTCCGCGCGCGGCGCGAGCCGCCTGACCCAGATGTTCCGGAAGCTCACCTTGCCGCCGTGGTCCTGGAGGAAGAAGGGCAGGGCGTGCTCCTGCGGCATGGGGCGCGAGTCGTTGGTGCGGCCCAGGATCTTCACGTTGTCCTGGATCAGGACGCCGTTGTGGAAGACCGTGAAGCGGCCGTCGGCGGCGAGCTTCCCCGCCTCGAAGCGCGGCGGGCGGAAGACGATGTCGAAGCTCTGCCACTCCCCGGGCGCCCTCGTCACGTTGACGAGCGGCGCGTGCTGCTTGTAGACGGCGCCGGCCTGGCCGAGGCCGTTGCCGGTCTTGCCGTAGGAATCGAGGATCTGGATCTCGTACGTCTCGTGAAACTTGATGCCGCTGTTGCCCGCATCCTCGCCGTCGGTCGCGGCCTTCTCGCGCGGGGGCAGCATCCACTCGATGTGGAGCTGGACATCGGCGAAGCTCTCCCGCGTGACGAGGTCGCCCGTGCCGGCCGCGACGGTCACGACGCCGTCCTTCACCTTCCAGGGCGGCGGCGCCTTGCGCTCCGGGTCCTTGCGGTTCGTCCACCTGGCGGCGAGCGCGGCGTCGTCGAAGCCGGGCCCGAGGAGCACGATCGCGTCGGCGGGCGGCCCGCCGGCAGGGCCCGGGTCGACGACCGCAAGCGGCGGCGCCTTCGCGGCCTCGCCGGCCTGCGCGCCGAGCGCGAGGACGAGCAGCGCCGCGGCGCCGATGGCGACGTTCGCGTGAGCTCTGCGAAGCATGGCGTTTCGTTCCTTTCCTCGGGAGCGGCGGCGCCGGCGGCAACCCGCCCGCGGCGCTACTTGCCGCTCACATCGATGCAGACAAGCTCCTTCTGCTGGTTGCTGCGGCAGTAGATGCGGCCGCCGCAGAGGACCGGGTAGGTCCAGCACTGGCCGCCGAGCACCTTGGCGCGCGCGAGCTGCTTGAACGCGCCGGGCGAGGCCTCGGCGATGAGGAGCTCGCCGCCGTCGAGCATGGCGACGATCCTGCCGCCGGCGATCATGAGCGCGCCGACCTTCAGACCCTTTTCCGCCCACTTGACCTTGCCGGTCGCAAGGTCAAGGCACTTGAGAGCCCCGTTCGAGCCCTGCTGGCCGTCGAAGCCGTAGAGGTGGCCGCCGGCGAGCACGCAGTTGTTGACGTGGTTGCGCATCTCCTTGTGCTCGTAGACGGGCTTCAGGCTCTTGCCATCGAACGTGAGGAGCGTGCAGCCGCGGTCGTAGCCGGACGAGATGAAGATCGCGTTGCCCGCGACGATCGGCGTCGCCGCGTTCACATCGTATTTCGTTTTCCACGTGTGGCGCGCGGCTTCCTTCCGGGCGGCGAAATCGTAGATGACCAGGCCCGAGACGTTGAAGCTCGTGAGATACTCCTTGCCGCCGAGCTTGAACATGACCGGCGAGGCGAAGCCGGGCGCGTCGCCGCCGGCCTCCCAGGCGAGGCTGCCGTCGGCTTTCTTGAGGACGAGGATCTTGCCGAGGTCGAAGACGAGGAGGTCGCCGGCGACGAGCGGCGAGCAGGCCAGGCCCCAACCCGCGGGCTCGTTCTTGACGCCGAAGTCCTGCTTGGCGTGCTTCGACCACACGACCGCGCCCGTCTTCGCGTTCAGGCCGTACATGTGCCCTTCGCGGCTCAACGTGAAGACCATGTCGCCGTCGACGGTCGGCGTCATGCGGGTGCCGGGGTAGCTGCCTTCCTTGCAGGGGTACCTGTGGCTCCAGACCGGCTTCCCCGTATCGGCATCGAGACACCACACGATGTCCTCGCCGTCCTCGTTGCCCATCGCGTATACGTGCGAGCCGGCGATCGAGACCGACGAGAAGCCGATGCCGATCGGCTGCCGCCAGAGGACCTCCGGCTCGGCGGCGGGCACCTTCCAGCCTGACTCGGCCGAGATGCCGTCGCGGTTCGGCCCGCGCCACGCGGGCCAGTCGGCCGCGGCGGCCGAAGTCGAGAAAACGAAGGCGGCGAGGCACAGGAGCCGTGCGCCTGTCGCACAGAACGACGCGGTTCGAGGTCTTCGCATGGTTTCTCTCTCCTTTGAGATTCGGTGGATTCCTGGAATCGTTGCCGTACGGACCGACGGCGCCTTCAATTGTGCCCGACGGAAGACCGGGCGGCAAGTGGGGACGCCGCGGGCTTGCTCACCAGCAGGCGTTCGGGCAGCCCTCGATGCGGATGCACGCCGTCCCGAGGGCGGGCGGCGCGCCGCCCCGGAAGAGATACGCGAGAAGATGCACCGGGTCCGCGATGTCGACGGACGCATCGCCGTTCAGGTCCAGGAGCAGCAGGTTGCCGCCGTCCTCGATGCCTTCGCTCTCGCACGGCAGCGGCACCGTCGTGCTGGCGAAGAGATAGCGCAGGAACGCGACGGCGTCGGAGATGTCGAGCCGCCGGTCCTGGTTCGCATCGCCGGGGCGCTGCCAGCCGCCGTCGGTCGGGATCCCCGTGTCGGCCTCGCCCGGCGAGCCGTCGAGGCCGTCGCTCAGGGTCCAGCTCTCGGCGATGCTCCACTGGCGGAGGGGGTCGAAGGGATCGATCAGGACGAGCGAGAAGCCCTGGCCGTCCGTCATCACATCCCACGCGTCGTCGTAGGTACAGATGAATATGTCCTCGTGCAGCGCGCCTTCCAGGGCCAGGCGCTCGCCGTCGTTGTCGAGGTTGCCGTCGTACGAGCCTACGGGCACGATCGCGGCCCCGTAGCGCGACGCGAAGGCAGCGGCGTTCTTCACGATGACGAGGCGGGCGCCGGGCTCGATGACCGTGCCCTCGGGGAACACGTACTCGATGCCGTCGGCGAAGTGGAAGCCGCTGAGGTCGACGGGCGCGGACTGCGCGTTGTAGAGCTCGAGGAACTCGAAATCGTCGTCCGTGTACGGGCTGTCGACCGGCGGATCCTGGGGGTGGTACATGATCTCGCTCACGACGATGAGCGGCGGATCGACCGTCAGATACGTGGCGGCCCGCGGGGCGCTCCAGTTGGAGGCGCTGACGTACGCGCGCGCGGTGACGCGCGTGTTGTTCTCGATCACGATCGGCGCCGTGTACCTGATCGCGCCGGCGCCGATGACGCCGTTGTCGCCGCGCGGATCGGAGCCGTCCAGCGTGAAGTAGATCGTGCCGAGCGGCGCCGTCATGGTCAGGCTGAGCGGCGGCGTGATGCGGCCGCCGGCGTGGCTGAAGGCGGGCGGGGTCAGGAACTGCGTGTCGATCCAGCCCGCGCGCTGCGTGAGCCACGTCTTGAGCACGGTGATCTGCGTCGGGAACTGGCTCGGGCTTATGAGCGGCCATCGCGTGAAGTTGCGCACCGCCGCCTCGGCGATGATGGCGTGGAAGCGGTCGATGACGGCGTACATGTTCGCGGTCGAGAGCGGTCCCTGCCTGAACTGGAACCAGCGGTCCTTCCAGAGCTGCATGAAGTCGTCGTCGTCGAAGAGCCGCGACCACCACGGGAAGCGGGAGTCGTAGTCGAAGTAGATGCTCGAGTCGCCCGTGCCGTTCCACGCGTAGGGGTTGTCGTCGCGGCCGTCGGTCGAGCCCATGGAGCGGTCGAAGTCCCAGATCGGGCCGTACTCGAGCGGACTGCTGCGGGCCTTGTAGAAGTAGGTGCTCAGGCGCAGGGCATCGACGTTCATGGGGAGCACGTTCAGGATGTGGTGGTCGATCCACGAGGGCTCGTCGACGTAGGGATCGTAGCCCAGCACCGGGTCACGGAAGTTGGCGCTGTTGAGCGCCGCGGCGAAGCTGTCGAGATAGCTCTTGATCCACGCTGCCTGGGGCGTCCCGAGGATGTACTGCTCGTCCGGGTAGACGTAGCAAAGCGAGGGCTGGCCGCCCGCCGTCAGGCCGACGTCGCCGGGGTCGCGCCGGTCGATCTTGAGCATGTAGCCGCCCGTGATGTCGGGCACGGCCGTGTCGCCGGCGGTGAGCCGCTCGATATCGACCCGGTCGTTGCCGCGCTTGATTCGCTCCATGAAGGAGTAGACGCCCACGTAGTCCGCGTAGGAGAGGTTGCCGCCGTCCTTGTTGACGAACACCTCGCAGAACCGGGTGCGCGTCGCGTAACGGCCGACCTGGTTGCTGAGCTCGTAGATGAACGCGTTGCGCATGAGCGCCAGGTCGAACGAGTAGGCCCCGTAGAGCACCCAGTCGGACTCGGACGGCATCCCGAGCACCGCGACGTCCTTGTCGTCGTTGCGCTCGTCCCACACCTCGAGGGTGTAGGAGCTCTTGGGGTCGTAGAGCGTGCTCGATCCGCGCAGCTTGAATCCCATGCGCGACTGGACTTCGGGATCGACGGCGAACGAGGTCCTGCCGTCCGGCGCGGGAGGCTCGAATATCGCCATGTAAGCGGGTTGCAGCGGATCGGCGGGCACGGCGCCCGCGCCGAAGTTGTCGATCAGGACGACCGGAATGTCGGAGGTGAAGTTTATGGTGTCCGCGGCCAGGCCGATGAAGCCGAAGCTCGCCGTGGGGCTCGGCGCCAGATCGGGCGCGAAACCTTTGGCACGGACGAGCGTGCTCGCCGTGAGCTGCAGGGGCGCCGTGTAGAGCAGCGAGCTTGCGGTCGGCTCGGTGTTGTTGCGCGTGTACCGTATCTCCGCGCCGGGGGCGGAGAGCGTCACCGTGAAAGTGCCGTTGAACACGCCGGCGGGAGGATCCGCGACGGGCTTGGGGGAGACGCCGGGGTACCCCTGCACGTTGCCCGACCCGGGCGTCGGCTGGGGGAAGAAGAGGATCGTCGTCCGGTCGAGCTCCCCCGAGCTGCTGGCCTCGAGCTCGACCGCGATGAGGAAGTCCGAGCTGGTCGTGCTGCTGTTGAGCGCGTGGATCGCGAGAACGTTGGCGCCGTCGAGGAGCGCCCCGGCGGCGCTCGTCACGTCGAACTCCTCGTAGACGAGCGCGAGGTTGTCGTCGTGGTTCGCCGTGGCGCGCGAGTCCCAGGCGAGCGGCGAGGGGGCGTTGCGCTCGGCGAGCTTCAGGCCGTTGAGATAGGCGGCGAATCCGTCGTCGTACTTGACCCGCAGGACGAGCCGGTCGACGGCCGGGGGCGCCGTCAGCGCGAACGGGCAGCGGACGTACGTCGTCGTCCGCTTCTCGTACATCTCGCTCTCGACATCGAGCCCGATGAGGCTGTCGTAGGTCGTGTCGCGGTCGTAGCCGACGCCGCCCGTCCCCTGGCGCCAGGCCGTGTCGTTGAAGACCGCCTGCGTCCACGTGAGCGCGAGCGTTCCGTCAGCGGGCACGAGCACGCGCACGGGGCCGTTCGCGGCCACGACGCGGTCCAGCGTTCCGTTCTGGGAACACCCGTAGGTGTAGTCGGTCGTCTGCTCGGGGTAGGGGTCGTACGCCCAGGCGATCTCGCGCGTCGGCCTGACGAGCGCGACGAAGCCGCCGGCGCGCGAGAGCTTGAAGTTCGTGTGGAGCTCGCTCGCCGGGTCGCGGCGGTCCTTCTCCGAGGCGAAGATGATGCGGAACCCCTTCGATGGCAGGATCACGGCCGGGAATGGCCATTTCCTGAGCTCCAGCTTGTCGTTCGTCAGGAACCAGCCGTCGAGGTTGACGGAAGCCGCGCCCGCGTTGAAGATCTCGATCCAGTCGGGATACTGCCCGTCCTCGTCGGCGAGGACGGTGCTGTTCGAGGCCGCGATCTCCGTGATCAGGACATCGTCGGCGCAGAAGGCCGGATCAGCCCCCGCCGCAAGCAACAACGCAGCCGCGATGATCCAGATGCCGCTCTTGTGTCCCTGCACGTTCGCCTTTCCGTCGCTGTGCGGCCGGCAGCCCTTCCCGGCCGTGATTCGACTCTCCGCAATCTGCAATGATACGGGCGGAGCATTTCTCCGGCAACTTGCGCCGGGCGCGCCCTGTTGAGTTCCCGTGAATCTCAAGTAAGATACGGTGCGGGAAGGATGCACGATCTCATGCGCATCGTCATCGCGGTCGATTCGTTCAAGGGCTCGATGAGCTCGGCGGAAGGCGCGGATGCCCTCGCGGCCGGGCTGCGCGAGGCGGATCCGGGTTTCGAGATCCTCAAGATCCCCATTGCCGACGGCGGCGAGGGCACGCTCGAGGCGCTCGCGCGCGCCTGCGAAGGCCGGTTGATCTCCGCCGACACGTTCGACCCGCTCGACCGGCCGCATCGCGGCAGCTATCTCCTCCTTCCGGGCGAGGAGATCGCGGTCATCGAGCTTGCGAGCGCCTCCGGCTTGACGCTGATCGAGCCCGCGGAGCGCGATCCTCTCGCGACGACGACGCGGGGCACGGGCATCCTGATGCGCAAAGCCATCGACGACGGCGCGCGGCGCATCATCCTGACCGTCGGCGGCAGCGCGACCAACGACGGCGGCACGGGCATCGCGGTCGCGCTCGGCGCCGTGTTCCGGGACGAGCGCGGCGGCGAGGTGCGGCCCTGCGGCGGAGATCTCGGCCGCATTCGCGCGGTCGACATGTCCGCCGTGCCGCCGCACGTGACCGGCGCGGAGATCACCATCGCGACGGACGTGCGCAATCCCCTGTACGGTCCCGATGGCGCGGCCTGCGTGTACGGCCCGCAGAAAGGAGCGGGGCCCGAGGCGGTGCGCGCGCTCGACGATGGGCTCAGAACGTTCGCCGAGGCTCTCGAGCGCCATTGCGGCCGCGCGATTGCGTCCCTGCCCGGCGCGGGCGCCGCCGGCGGAACGGCGGCGAGCCTCGCGGCGCTCTTCGGCGCGAGGATCGTGTCCGGCTTCGAGACCATCGCGGCGCTCGCGGGGCTCGAGCACAAGATCGCCGGCGCCGATCTCGTCATCACGGGCGAGGGCCGCGTGGATGCGCAGACGCTGCAAGGCAAGGTTCCCCTCGGCGTCGCGCGCCTGGCGCGCCGCGCCGGCGTTCCGGTTATGATAGTGGGCGGCGAGATCCGGCCCGAGGCCGAGGCGCTGCGCGCGGAAGGCGTGTGCGGCTTCTTTCCGATCGTGTCCGGCCCCATGCCGCGCGCGGAGGCGATGGCCGGGGCCCGCGAGCTCATGCGCGCCACGGGGCGCCGGATCGGATACGTGCTGGGCTATGCCGCGAAGTTTCGAGAAAGAGGCGATCGATGACATCCGTGTTCGTTGCGCTCGTTCTGTGCGGCGCGGGGGAAGCCCCCGCGGCGGGGACCCTGGAGGCGGCGCTCGATGGCACGGCCGTGCGGATCACGGTCGACGGGGCGCTCTTCACGTGCTACAAGTTCGCGCCGGAGCAGAAGTACCCGTACTTCTGGCCGGTCAACGGCCCGCGCACGGGCGCGAGCGTGACGACCGAGACATCGGAGCCCTATCCGCATCACCGGTCGCTCTTCTTCGGGTGTGATCGGGTCAACGGCGGCAACTACTGGCAGGAGGGGAACG
>JBFZCA010000028.1:0-3882 GCA_041308205.1 Planctomycetota bacterium
GGTCTGGAGCTGTCGCGGGGGCTGCGGGCGCTGCTCGGCCTCGCGCGCACGTAACACCCCGCACCGCCGACGGTTAGAGGGCGGCTTGACAGGCATTTCGTCGCAAGTATACTTGACTTATCAACCTACAGCGCTCTGGGTGCGCGCGGGACGTTCCCGTGCGCCCGCAGCCGCCGCGGCTCCATGCACGTGACTGCGGAGCGTATCCGCGCCGGGCCCGTGCAGCCGCGCGCGGGAATGTGGCCGACGAAGCACTGTGATCAAAAGGATGAATGGGTGCCGCTTGCCTCGTGAGCGCACCCCGCAAAGGGGGTAGCCATGCGCAGCTTGTGTGTTTCCGTCATGAGCGTCGCCGTGAGTTTCCTCGCGTGTGCCGCGGAGGAAGCCGCCGAACAGCCCAAGGAAGGGCCGGAGCCGAAAGTCGACACCTGGCTCCTCGACCTGAAACCGCTCGACATCAAGCCGATCGTCGTCGAGCGCAAGAGCGGCCAGGGGCGCCTGGACTGGTATCTGACGTACGCCGTGACCAATCGGGACGACACGGCGCGGCCCTTCGAGGTCGTCGTCAGCGCGGAGTCGGACAAGGGCGTCAAGTACAGCGACAACTGCATGCCCGAGACCGAACAGGCCGTGGAGCGCAAGCTGGGCGAGGATTTCTTCGGCAACATCGACAAGGAGAAGCATTTCCCGCTCGCGGAGCAGAAGAAGGCGCTCGAGGAAATCCGCAAGCTGGAGGGCGATGCGCAGACGGAGGCGTTCCGGAAATACCTGGCGCGCAAGCGCGTCGCCATCAACCCGAAGGAGACCAAGCGTTGCATCGCGACGTTCGGGGCTCTTGACCGCGAGGCCGATTTCGTGAAAATCTATGTGCGGAATCTGACCGGCACCATCAGCATCAAGGAGAAGGAAGGCACGAAGGTGCTCGAGGAGCACGTGCTGGTCCTCCAGTACCGGATTCCCGGCGACGAGTTCGGCCAGTCCCAGGACCGCTTTGAGTATGTAGGACGACAATGGATAAAGGTGGAGAGGGAGGTCGCGTCCGCCGCAAAGAAGTAGCCGACGAGGCGCGTGCGCCCGCGGGCGGCTGCGCCGCCGGCGACGACCTCGCGCGCGCGCGGCACCGCGAGTTCTATGCACGCCTGCGCCGCGAGGAGATGCAGCTCTTACTTTTACGGAACGAGCTCTACGGGGGATCGTGGGACGAAATGGAGCGGGATCTGCGCCGGCGGCTGGAACGGAAGCCCCACGTGTTCCAGCTCATGCACCGCATCGAGGAGGACCTCGCGCGCATCGCCCGCGTGCGCGCCTACGAGGAGACGCACCAGACGGACCTGGGTGTGTTTTTGAGGCCCGATACTGACGATAGATAGGTAAGGGGCATGGTCCCTGCCGCACGCGTCCGCGTTGCCCGGCAGGGTGTCGCGTGCCCTGCGCGACCGCCTCGATGTGCTCCCGCGCGGCGCATGGCGCCGCGGCGGGCGCCGCGAGACGAGGATTCGGGCGCCCCGCAGTCGGCAAGGCGCGGCGCGCCCGCAGGCGAAAGGAGAGGAACGTGCGGAGTCTCGGCAGAGCAGCATTGGGAGCGTGGGTTCTTCCGGCGCTTTGGTCGTGCTCGAGCGATGCGCCCGTCGTCAACGAGCAGGCGGCGGCAACCCGCGAGAACACATTCATGGTCGTGCCCGGCGACATGGAGGGCACGCCGCTCAAGGAGGCTTGGGCCTACGAGCACGACAAGGAGATCGCGGGCCTGTGTTACGACAAGGGCCTGATCATCCTCTGGACCGCGGACAACGAGCTCCTGCGTCTCGATCCCGCGACCGGGCTTCCCATCGAGTACCGCCTGCGGCTCAAGGGGCCGCTCAAGTACGCCCCCGCGGTCTACCGCTACCCGCGCGGCACGGCCGGCAATGACGAGATCTACCTCGTTCAGCAGGGCGACTCGCTGTGCTGCATCGAGGCCGAGACGCTGCTTCAGTTGTGGAGCGAGGAGCTCGGCTTCGGCGTGGCTTCCGCGCCGGCGGCGGGCGAGAAGGTCGTCTACGTGACCGCCGAGGGGGGGCGCATCAACACGTTCCGCAAGGAAAACCGCAGCCAGGGCTGGACCCATTCGGCCGGCAAGAGCGTGACCGCGGCGCCGGTGCTCGCCGGCGAGATGCTCTACATGGCGTCCGAGGACGGCAACGTGTACGCGCTCAACGCGCTCGGCGGCTGGGTCAACGGCCGCTCGTGGGCGGGCAAGACCAAGGCGCGCATCAAGACGCAGCCCGTCGCGTACCAGCAGCGCGTGTTCGCGGCCTCGCACGATTACTTCCTCTATGCCTTCGATGCGAACGACGGCAATGTGGCGTGGAAGTTCCCGACCGGCAGGATCGTCAACGATCAGCCGTACGCCTGCAGCGATACGGTGTTCTGCATCGGCGAGGACATCAGGGAAGGCGAGCGCGTGCTGTTCGCCGTGAGCTCGATGAACGGCAAGCCCAGGTGGAAGCGCTCCGTGCCCGGCCCGGAAGGCAGGACGTACGATGAAGTCGGCGTGCCCGGCGTGGGCACGTTCATATGCCCCGGCAAGGAGCTCGTCTACGTGCTCGCCAAGGATGCGCCCGAGATCTGGGCCCTCAGCCTCGCGAACGGCAAGCTCGTTCACAGGATCCGCCTCACGCAGAGGCCCGACCTGGTCGTGAGCCACGATGCCGAGCAGGGCAGGGACGAGGCTGCCCGCGGGCTCGTGCTCATGGCGGTGAAGAAGGGCTCAGGCGAGGGGGCGCGGATCATTGCGCTCAGAGAGCGGAGAGTGTACCGCAGCGCCGAGCCGGCACCCAAGGCCGAGGAGCCCAAGGCCGAGGAGCCCAAGGTCGAGGAGCCCAAGGTCGAGGAGCCCAAGGTCGAGGAGCCCAAGGTCGAGGAGCCCAAGGCCGAGGAGCCCAAGGTCGAGGAGCCCAAGGTCGAGGAGCCTGCCGAGGAGCCTGCCGAGGAACCAAAGGCCGAGGAGCCTGCCGAGGAGCCCAAGGCCGAGGAACCCGCCGAGGAACCGGAGCAGAAGTAACGCCTGTCAGGCACGACACGCGCTGCATCGGGGCCGGTGCGTTACGCCGGTTCCCTCCGTTCAGGGGACGCGCCCGCGCGGGGCGATGGCCGTGACGCGAGAACCGTCCGCACCGCGTCCGGCGCGTGAGCGACGCGCAACACCAGGCAGCAACGCGTTGCGGCCGTGCGTCGCACTTTCTCGCCGATACGCAGGCCGGGCACCCACACGATGTCCGCGCCCGTGCAGACGACGGGCCATGACTCGCGCAGGTGCTCGGGGATGCCCTGCGCGCGGAAGAACTCCTTGAGCCTGGTGCGGCCCGACGCGCCCAGCGGCCGGAACCGGTCGCCGGGCCTGCGCGCGCGCACGGCGAGGGGGAGCGCGACGGCGGCGGCATCGATCGTCTCGTCGCGGGTGACCGGTTCGGCGGCGGCATCTTCGCCGCCCCCCGCGGGGGCCGCCTCCGCGGGAGCGCACGCGAGCACCCAGTCGCCGAACGCGGCCTGCGCGTTCGGAGCCAGGGCGCATTCCACGGGCGCGCCGGCCGGTGCGCCGGAGGTGAAGAACACGCCGTCGCCGGCGTGGATGATGGCCAGGCCTCCGGGGAGCATGACCTTGCGCCGCGCGCCCGCGATGATGGCGCGCACGGCCCGCACGTGGCCCCGCGTCAGTCGATCCGCGCGGTGCGTGAGGCGCGCGGCGGCCGCGACCAGCAACTCGTGCAGCGCGATGGGGGAGAGGGCCCCGAGCGCCGCGAGCGGCGCCGCGAAAGGGCCTTCGCCGGCCGGAAGCAGCGGCGCGACCTGCGCGCGCGCCCGCGCCGTCAGCTCGCGGGCGTCATCCGCAAGTCCAGATCG
>JBFZCA010000029.1:0-9415 GCA_041308205.1 Planctomycetota bacterium
GCGCTCTCGCGGGCGATCCGGCCGGTCCACGGCGCACCTCGCGGAGGCGCTCGCCTGGCGCCCGCCGCAATCGTTCAGGTGAGGCGCGCGCGCCGCGTCACGGCAGCGTGAGAATCGAGACCACGCTCCGCCCGTACGTGCGCACGTCCTCGTCCGGCGCGGACAGGGCGGCGAGCAGTTCACGCGCCTCGCGCGCGTGCCGCTGCTCGTACCTGAGCACCACGCGTCCTTGCGGCCGCACGAGCCGCGCGCGCACATCGGCGAGCAGTTCCTTCAGGAACGCGCGGCCGGCCTCCTCGGCGAACAGGGCGAAGGGAGGGTCGAGGAAGGCGATGTCGACGGGCGCGGGGAGCACGAGCTTCTCGCGCAGATCGTGCGCGCACACGACGGACCGGGCCGCGAAACCGACCGTGCGAATGTTGCGGGCGAGCACGGCGAGCGCCTCGCGATCGCGCTCGACGAACGTGCAGTGCCGCGCGCCGCGGCTCAGCGCCTCGAGACCCACCACCCCCGTGCCCGCGAACGCGTCCAGCACGCGCGCATCGCGCAGGCAGGGCTCGAGCACCGCGAAGAGCGACGCGCGCATGCGGTCCGTCGGCGGACGCACACAGCGCGAGGGCGGAGGCGCCAGGCGGGAACCGCGCGCCAGGCCGCCCACGATGCGGAGCACGGGCCGCCTAGCCGCGCACGTCGAACGACGCCGTGACGCTGCTCTCGGTCAGTCCCACGCGGTCCGTGGCCGAGAGCCTGAGCCGGTACGGCCCCGGCGGGAGATTCGCCGGCAGCGTGTACTCCCCGAAAAGGTAGCTGGGGCTGTCGGGGGACTCATTCTCCGCGAGGCGTCTGATGCCGCCTGCCTTGTCCGTGAACTCCACCGTGTCGATGACCTTGCCGTCGCGGTCGAGAACGCTCAGGTACGCCTGGACATGCTGTTCCCGTCCGCCGCCGGAGGAGGTGCGCGCCTCAGCGCCGCGCACGCCGCTGTAGACCGCGACGCGCTGTCCGCCCTGGAACGTCGTGGACGGGGCCGGCACGACATTGCCGTAGCCGGCGACCTTCTCGCAGAATACCACGCCCTCGAGGCGGAAGAGCGGCCGCGCCCGCGCTTCACGGGCGAGGTACTCGAGCATCTCGTCGCGCTTGCCGTAATCGGCCAGGCGCTGGTACAGGACGAACTGCAGGCCCGCGACCTCGAGGCTCGCCGCGGGAAACTGCTTCAGCACCTGCAGGATGCGGCCGCATTCCTCCCGCTCGGTCTCGTTCGTGAGCAGCAGCAGGAGAAGCGCCTCGGTCTCGAGCCGCATGAGCTTCAGGCGCGAGAACGTGTCGAGGTCCTCCGCCGCGCGGTCCTTGAAGGCTTCGAGCTTGCGCGTCACGTCGGCGAGCGACTCCTGCAGGGACGCCCGGTCGTCGCGCCGCGCGATCGGCGCCGCCGCCCCGCGCTCCGCATCGACCTGCGGCACGATCCTCGCGTCCGCGGTCTCGGGCGACGGCATGGCCGCCGCGCCGAGCACGGATTCCCCGGTTCGCGCGGACGCGGCGGCATTTCCCGCCGCGTCGCGACGGACGGACGCATCCGCCGGCGGTCCCGCATCGGAGCGGGGGGGCACGATCGGCTGCAGATCGGGGAAGACCGTCTCGGCGCCCGCCGCCGCGGCGTTCTGCTCGGGCGGATACGCGGGCGCCTGCTCGAGCGGCGCGCCGATGCATCCCGCGAGCGCCGCCGCGATGAGCGTCAGGATGCGGATGCTCATGTGTCGTTCTCCGTATTCTCGCGCACGACCTCGCCGCGCGCCGCCCGAACGCCGCCGCACGGGTTCGCTACGGTGCGCGGTCTCGTACTTGTATAGCGTAACCATCGCCGGGGGGCGGGTCAATGGCCGCCGGAGCCTCGCAATCCGCCGGAGCCTCGGCGAAGGCGGATGGGTTTCGGCGGCCCTTGCCGCGGTCCGGCCATGCGCACGGCCATTAGGGCTCGCGGTGCGCTGACTGGGCACAACTCAGCAGCAACGCACGCGGCGGGTACGGCAACGGCTGCGTGGTGCGCGACTCACGACTTCATGGTGTCGGCAAGTTTCATGTCGACTCGGAGAAGATCGTTCACGACCGCGGACACGTCCGCGTCCTTGCCGTCGGCGATGGTTCGCTCGACGACGCGCCGCTCCAGGATGCCGCCCGAGACGCCGGCGCGGGGCGTCCCTTCGTGCGGCCGTCCGCGCGCGCATCAGACGAGCCGCATCCCGCCCATCGGGCCCATCTTCCGGAGCCGGAGGCACGGCTCGCCCCGCGCGCGCCAGCGCTCGCAGTCCACCTCGAACTCCGCGATCCAGTCGCAGTGCTCCTCGGGGTCGACGAGCACCTGCTGCACGATCGAGTGCTCCTCGTCCTCGGGAGACAGAAGGTAGGTGTGGCGGCGGTTCCGGGCGTTCGGGTCGAGGCAGATCGCGTCGTGATCGGCCAGGTATGCCTCGACCGCCTCGCGCAGCCGGTCGGCGGTCCACGGCCGGCCGTCCGCATCCTCGGGCTGCGAGAGCGCCTCGAGCGCCGCCTCGTGGTCCCCGACCGCCAGCGCGCGCAGGAAGGTGAAGATCCTCGTCCGCACGGCGGCGAGAAAGGCCGCGGCGTCGCGGGCGGCGGCGCGGGCCGCGTCCTCGGCGCCGGGCGGACGGACCTCCGCGGCCTCCGGCGCGGCGTAGCGGGGATCGCGCATCTTCTCCCACTCGTCGAGCAGGCTCGAGTCGACCTGCCGGATCATGGCGCCGAGGTACTCCTCGACCTCGCGCACGGTGTCGTCCTTCGCGCCGTCCGGGACCGTCTGGCGGAGCACCTTGTACACGCTCGAGAGGTGCCGCAGGACAAGCCCCTCCGACCGCGCGAGGTCGTACCCGCGCACGTAGTCGGCGAACGAGCGGAAGCCTTCCCACATCTCGCGCGCGATGGACTTCGGGCGGATGTGCTCCTGCCCCACCCAGGGGTGCCGCTTCGCGAACTCGTCGAACGTCTCGTAGATGAAGTCGCGCTTCGGCTTCGGGTGCTCGAGCTTCTCCAGCTCCTGCATGCGCTCCTCGTACTCGATGCCTTCGAGCTTCATGCGCGCGACCGCCTCGGCCTTGAGCTTGTCGAGCTGCTTCCTGAGGATGATGTCCGGATCCTCGAGGATCGACTCGACGAGCGTGATGACGTCGAGAGGATAGTCGGGCGCCTGCGGGTCGAGGAGCGGAATGGTGTCGAGGAGATAGAGGGAGAGCGTCTGGTTCATCGAGAAGTCGTCCGGGAGCTCGACGTTGACGCGCAGGTACGTGCCGTCCTCGTCGCGCGGGATGAACTCGAGGATCTGCGAGCCGAGGAGCGCCCGGAAGAGCTGCCAGGCGCGCCGGCGGTGCTCCGCCTTCGCCTTCTCCGGGTCGTGGCAACGCCGGATGAGGTCGCGCATCGCCCTGCAGGCGTCGCCTCCCCGGCTGAGGACGTTGAGGAGCATCCCGTGCGACACCTGGAACTGCGACGTCAGGCGCTCGGGCTGCGCGCCGACGAGCCTGGCATAGGTCTTCCGGTCCCAGGCGACGAAGTTCCGGTCGGGCGGCTTCCGCGTGACGTACTTCTTCCCTTCCCGGGCCTTCTTCTCCTTGAGCTTCAGGTTCTCGACGACGTGCTCGGGCGCCTGCACCGCCACCCAGCCGCGGTCGTCGAACCCCTTGCGGCCCGCGCGCCCGCCGATCTGGTGGAACTCGCGCGCGCTCAGGATGCCCGTCTTCCGGCCGTCGAACTTGCAGAGCTTCGTGAAGAGCACCGTCCGGATCGGGACGTTGATCCCAACGCCGAGCGTGTCCGTGCCGCAGATGATCTTGAGGAGGTTCTTCTGCGCGAGCTGCTCGGCGAGCACGCGGTACTTCGGCAGGAGGCCGGCGTGGTGGAGCCCGATCCCGTGGCGGAGCCACCGCTTGAGCACGGGGCCGTAGGGGCTCGTGAACCTGAACGCATCCACCGCGGACGCGAGCGCGGCCTTCTCGCTCTTCGTGCAGACCTCGATGCTCGTGAAGTCCTGCGCGCTCTGCGCGGCCTCGAGCTGCGTGAAGTGCACCACGTAGATGGGGCTCTTCCCGTCCGCGACCAGGGTCTCGAGGGTTCTGGCGAGCGGCGTCTCGACGTACGAGTACTCGAGCGGCACCGGCCGATCCGCGGAGCGCACCGTCACGCTGGGCCGGCCGTTCAGGCCCGTGAGCTCGGTCTCGAAAAATGCGGTGTCGCCGAGCGTGGCGGACATGAGGAGGAACCGCGCCTGCTCGAGGACCAGCAGCGGCACCTGCCAGGCGACGCCGCGCTCGCGATCCGCGTAGTAGTGGAACTCGTCGGACACGACCTCGTCCACGCCGGCCAAATCGCCCTCGCGAAGCGCGATGTTCGCCAGGACCTCCGCCGTGCAGCAGAGGATCGGCGCGTCGCGGTTGACGGTGGCGTCGCCGGTGCTCAGCCCCACGTTCTCGGGGCCGAACTCGCGGCAGAGCGCCATCCACTTCTCGTTGACGAGCGCCTTGATCGGGCACGTGTAGACCGACCGCCTGCCCTGGGCCAGGGCCTTGAAGTGGAGCGCGGCGGCGACGAGCGACTTTCCCGAGCCGGTCGGCGTGTTCAGGATGACGTTCTTCCCCTCGAAGAGCTCGAGGATGGCGGCCTCCTGGGCGGGGTAGAGCTCGATTCGAAGGCTCTCCGTGTACTCGAGGAACCGCGTGAGAAGGACCTCGTCCGCGGCCTCGTCGGGCGGAGGGAGGAGATCGCGCAGCGTCATGGGAGCCGGCGGCGGTTCTCGGCCGGCGCGCGCCGCATGTTCTCGAATCGTTCCACGAGACGCATGGTAGCATGCGGCGGAAGGGAAGCAAAGGAGCGCGCGGCGGCGGCGCCGCCGGCGGCGGGGCCTTGACAGGCGGAGGGCCGGGCGGTCATTCTGGCCTGTGCGCGCGATTGCGCGCAATGCGCGTCGGACCATACGAGGAGCCTCTCATGCGATCACTGAGCGCGATCATCGGACTGTGCGCGGCGGCGGGAATCGGCGCGCAGGACGCAGCGTCCCTCGCGACGATGCCCATGCAGGAAACGTACGAGAACAGCATCCGAGCCCGCTGGCTCGCAAAGCCGGTGCTGGAATCGAGACTGCTCGACGGCATGGAGAGCGCCGCCGCGTGGTCCCACCACGGCTTCGGCGCCATGCGCATCTCGTCCGCGCGCGTACAGGAGGGCAAGAACGCCCTGCTCCTCGAGTCGCCCACCAAGGGCGACAAGGCGGGCGGCGAGGGCGGCAGACCCTGGGGCGCCGCCATCGCGCAGCGCAACGTGCCCGGCGAGGACTGGCGGCAGTGGAACCGCCTCTCCCTCCGCGTGTATCCCGACCTGCCGGGCTTCCGCGTCGTGTCCTTCTGCATGGTGCTGCGCAACGACGGCGCCGAGAAGATCCCCAACATGGCGGACCGCAACGGCCGCAACTTCGTGCTCGTCCGGAACGGGCAGTGGAACCACGTCGTCTGGGAGATCGCCCACCTCGGCCGCGACAAGGTCACGGGCGTCGAGCTGTCCTATCGCCTCCAGGGAAACGAGCCCGGGGCGGCCGAGCACGTCCGCTTCTACTTCGACCGGCTCGAGCTCCAGAAGGTCGAGGCCGACCACTTCGAGGGCTGGAACGTCGCCCCCGGCGGGATCGCCTACAGTCATAGCGGCTACCCGACGGGCGCATCCAAGACGGCGGTCGTCTCGGACTGCGCCGCCGCGGAATTCGATCTCGTCGACGCGGCGTCGGGCAAGGCGGTCCTGACGAAGGCCGTCGAGCGGAAGAGAACGCCGCTCGGCGAGTTCGGCGTGCTGGACTTCTCGGCCTTCGACACGCCGGGCAAGTACTTCCTCAAGGCCGGCGAGCGCCGCACGCGGCCGTTCGCCATCGCCGCCGGCGCCTGGCGCGACAGCATCGTCAAGACGGTCAACCTCTTCTACTGCGAGCGCTGCGGGGACGCCATCCCCGGCATCCACGACGTCTGCCATCGCGACTGGACCTGCAGCCACGGCGGCAGGAAGATCGCGATCGACGGCGGCTGGCACGATGCCGGCGACCTCTCGCAGGGGCTGGTCAACACCGCGGAGGCCGCCTACGCGATGCTCGCGCTCGCCGACACACTCCGCGCGGCCGATGCGGAGCTCTCGCGGCGCTTGATCGCCGAGGCCTCGTGGGGCCTCGACTGGATCCTCAAGACGCGCTTGGGCGACGGCTTCCGATGCACCTGGGCCACGATGGACTTCTGGACCGATGGAGTCCCCGGCACGGTCGACGACGTGTCGGCCGGCGCCGGGCGCAGTCCCTTCGACAACTTCCTCGCCGCGGCGAGCGAGGCCCGCGCCGCGCGCACGTTCGAGGGGATCGATCCGACCCGCAGCGCCCTCTTCCGCAATGCCGCGAAGGAGGATTTCGCGTGGGCGGCGGGCGACGCCGCGCGGCCCGACCTGGAGCTGGCCGCCGCGGGTCTCAATGCGGCGCTCGATCTCCACGAGGCGACGAAGGAGCAGGCGTACGCCGGCGCCGCCCTCCGTTTCGCCGCCATCGTTCTCGCGAGCCAGCAGACCGAGGACCCCGCGTGGGACATCCCGCTCAAGGGCTTCTTCTACACGGGCCCCGACAAGCGGCGAATTCTGCACTACGCCCACCGAGGGCACGAGCAGGCGCCCGTCGTCGGCCTGGTGCGGCTCTGCGCCGCCATGCCCGGCCACGGCGATCTTCCGCGGTGGGACGCCGCCATCCGCCTGTACGCCGGGTATCTGAAGACGGCCGCGGAGCACACCGCGCCCTGGTACATGCTCCCGGCCGGCATCTATCGCGCCGACGAGTCCGGCCGCGGGTCCTCCGCCGCGCAGGTCGGGAACGGCGTCCGTCTCGCCGACGGCGTCTACCTGCGCCGCTTCCCCGTCTGGTTCGACTTCCGGGGCAACTGCGGGACCGTGCTCTCGCAGGCGAAGGGGCTGGCCGCCGCCGGCCGCTACCTCAAGGACGAGTCGCTGCTCGAGCTCTGCCGCCGTCAGATCGAATGGACGCTCGGCCGCAATCCCTTCTGCCAGAGCCTCATGTACGGCGAGGGCTTCGATTTCGCCCCGCAGTACACGGCGATGAGCGGCGACATGGTGGGCTCGCTTCCCGTGGGCATCGAGACCCGCCTGGATGCCGACGAGCCCTACTGGCCCGCCGACAACTGCTACAACTACAAGGAAGTCTGGGTCCACCCATCGTCCCGGTGGCTCTTCATCTTCGCCGACCTGTGCGACGTGCGGCCGATGCGATAGCACCGCACGCGAACGTCGGTTTCCATCAGCGCGTTGAAGCTCTTGCCGCTCACGTCCTCGAGGATGACCTGAAGAACCATGAACCCGCCGCCGGAATACCGGAAGCGCGTGCCGGGCTCTTCGAGGAACCGGAGCGTGTGCGCGAGCTCCTCGCGGCAGGTGCGCGCCTGCGGATCGTCCTTGGCGTAGCCCGGCGCGCCGTGGATCGAGAGTCCCGCGCGGTGCGCAAGCAGCAGGCGCACCGTCACCGGTCCGAAGAACGGCCGGGTCGGCGGCTTCCAGCTCTTCAGGAGCTCCTCGATCGGCGCGTCGAGGTCGAGCTCCCCCCGCTCCGCGAGGCGCAACGCGGCGAAGGCCGCGACGGGCTTGCTGCACGAGCACGCGGGGAAAAGCGTCTCTTCGTCCACGGGAACGCCGGTCGCCGGATCCGCCGTGCCGAAGCAGCCGCGCCACGCGATGGCGCCTCCGCGCATGAGCGCCGCCGACACGCCCGGCACCTGGAGCTTCTCCATCTCCGCGGCGACGGTCGCCTTCAGCCGCTGCGCGAGATCGGAAGAATCCGGCACGGCGGCGCCCCGAGGGTCCGCCCCCATCACGACCGCCGAAAGCAGGAGGAGCGCCCGAAGACGGCCCGAGCCAGGGATGCCAGACTGCGAAGTCATTCTTGCGCGGGCCCTTACCGCGACTGCAGCGGCGGGAGCGCTCACCGTACGCGCTGCAGGTCTTCCCGCGTGATCTCGCAATCGCGTAGGACCTGGGCAGGTAGTATCACGCCGTACGAGCGGAGTGTCTCCGGCGCGATGACAGGGTGCGTTCTGCGAGACAGGGTGCCATACATGCCCGATCCACGATCCTGATCGCGGACACTCCGGTCAATCGCGAACACTCCGGTTGTCAAGCGACAGACGCGGGGGCTCTTGGAACGCCGCTCGCCCCCTCCCCGCCGCCGGCCTCAGGCGCGCTCCCCGAACGTGCTCCGGAGGAAGCCGATGAGCCCCAGCATGTCAGGCGGCAGCGCGGATTCCACGCGCAGGAACACGCCGGTCCGCGGATGGATGAAGCGCAGGCGATGCGCGTGCAGCGCCTGGCGGCGCAGGAGCGGCGGCTCGTCCGGCTCCCGCGCGCGGCCGCACAGCGTGCTGCGATACACCATCTTCTCGTACCCGTACAGGGCATCGCAGAGCAGCGGCATGCCCATGAACTTCAGGTGGACCCGGATCTGATGCGTGCGGCCGCTGCGCGGATGCGCCTCGACCACCGCGTAGCGGCCGAACACGTGCCGCACCTGGTACTCGGTGATCGCCGCCCGCCCCATGTCGTAGCGGATCGACATCGCCTTGCGGTCGCGCGGATTGCGGCCGATCGGCGCCTCTATGACGCCCTCCCTGAAGGCCTCCCTCACCGTGCACACCGCGATGTACGTCTTGTGGATCTCGCGCGCCTTGAACATCAGGGACAGCTTGTGGTGGGCGAAGTCGTTCTTGGCGACGATCATGACGCCGGACGTGTCGCGGTCGAGCCGATGCACGATGCCGGGCCGGTCCCACCCGCCCATGCAGGACAGGTTGCGAATGCGCCAGACGAGCCCGTGGACGAGCGTCGTCTCGCTGACGCCGGGAGAGGGATGCACCGTCAGGCCGGGCGGCTTCACGATCACCGCCAGGTCCTCGTCCTCGTAGATGATCTCGAACGGCGCGTAGCGGGGCGTGAGGTCCGAGGGCGCCGGCGCCGGAATGCGCACCGTCACGCGTTCGCCGGTCTTGATCCTGCTCGACGGCTTGAGCCTGCGGCCGTCATCGGCGACCACGAAGCCATCCCGCACGAGCCGCTGCACGAAGGCGCGGGTCTTGCCGGGCAGGCGATCGCACAGGAACTGATCGAGGCGGACCTGGCCGGCCTCGTTGGCAAGCAGGATGGGATCCGAGGAACCGCCTCGCGATTCCGGTTCCGTCATGGCGTGGGTTCTGTCGCCGGCGCGGGTTCCGTCGCCGGTGCAGGCTGTGTCGCCGGCGCGGGCTCAGTCGCAGGCGCCGGCTCCGTTGCGGGCGCTGGCGCCGGCTCTGTTGCGGGCGCTGGCGCCGGCTCTGTTGCGGGCGTGGGCGCA
>JBFZCA010000030.1:0-14319 GCA_041308205.1 Planctomycetota bacterium
GCCGCGCGACCGTGCGCGGCACGGTGCTCTGCGGGGGCGCGCCGCGCGCGGGCGTGCGCGTGTCCGACGGCTTCTCGGTCGCGGCGACCGATGCCGAGGGCGCGTTCGCGCTTCAGGTCGGCCCCGAGTCGGGCCCGTTTCTCTTCGTGACGACGCCGCCGGGATTCTGGTCGCCGATGTTCTACGTGCCGACGGCCAAGGCGGCGGCCGAACGCGGCGTGGTCTTCCGCCTCGACCCGCGCCCGCAGCACGCGAAGTTCGCGTTCGTCTTCATGACCGACATGCATCTCGAGAACGGCGGCGTGCGCATCGCCAAGTTCAAGGAGACGATCGCCGAGATCAACGCGCTCGGGCCCGCGTTCGTGTGGGCGCAGGGCGACATCTGCCTCGAGGGCGGGGCGGGGAAGGACTACGTGGCGTGCCTTGATGGCCTGGCGGCGCCGATCAGGAACGGCGCCGGCAACCACGAGATGATGGTCAAGGAGCCGGATCCGCGGACCGCGTTCTACGACCTGTTCGGGCCGAGCTGGTACTCGTTCGACTGGGCGGGCGTCCACTGCGTGGTGCTCGACGGCCGCAACCTCGCCGCGGGCGACGACTGGCGGGCGGTGCGCGGCCGCGTCAGGGCGCCCGAGCTTGCGTGGCTCACGGCCGACCTGGCGGCCGTGCCGGAGGGCATGCCCGTCATTGCCGGCATTCACATTCCGCTCGTGTGCACGAGTCCCGAGCGCCGCCGCGCGGCGCCCGAGGATCTCGGCGCGTGGCGCGTCGACAATGCCGAGGAGGTCCACGCCGTGCTCGCGGCGCGCGGGACGCGGCTCGTCCTGCAGGGGCACGTCCACGAGAACGAGCGGATCCTCAGGGACGGCGTCGAGTACGTCGCATCGCAGGCCGTCGCGGGCTCCTGGTGGAAGAGCGGCGCGGGCTTCGAGCGCGGCCAGGATCGCGCGCCGCGCGGCTACCGCGTCATCGAGGTCGACGGCGCGGCGATCACGCACCGATTCGTCGCGAGCTGCGAGTCGCGCACCGGGACGGCGGGCGAGTGCGACCGGGAGGGCAGGGAGCTTCTGCCGCGGCGGCACACGCGGTGCGTTTTCAACGTGTTCGACGGCGCGTCGTGGGCGCGCGGGACGGCGTCGATCGACGGCGCCGGCGCGGTCCCCGTGCGGCCGTTCGCGGCGGTGAATCCGGCCTCGCGCGCGATTCTCCCGCACCACTATGCGTGCGACGCGGATCTGCGCGCGCTCGGACCGGGGCGGCATCGCGTGCAGCTTGCGCTCGACGAGGGGGCGATGCGCTGCGAGGCGCACATCGCCGTCGCGCCGGCGCGTCCCGTGCCCGTGCTGCACCTCACGGATCTTTTCCACCCGCACGAGGATCCCGATGACCACTTCGACCTGGCGTGCCTGTTCGCGATGCCGGACATCGACCTGCGGGCGGTGGTGCTCGACAACGGCTCCCGGCAGAAGAAATGCCCGGGGCGCGCGGCGGTCGAGCAGCTCATGGCGATCACGGGGAAGCGCGTCGCCGTCGCGACGGGGCTCGCTCCCGCGCTCACGTCCCCGGATGACGAGGCCGAGGGCCAGCCCGCGGAGCATCAAGGCGGCGTCGCGCTGATCCTGAAGACGCTCGAGGAGAGCAGCGTGCCCGTGACGGTGACGGCGGTGGGAAGCATGCGCGACATCGCCGCCGCGTGGAACCGGGAGCCCGCGCTGTGCGCGGAGAAGATCGACCGGCTGTACATCTTCATCGGCGATGCGCACTCCGAGCCCGGTTTCGGCTTCAGGGAGTACAACGCGACGCTCGACCCGCACGCGTACGCGGCGGTCATGCGGAGCGGGCTGCCGGTCTTCTGGGTGCCGTGCTTCGACGGCGGCGCATGGCGGAACGCCGGCCGCGCATCGCTCTGGCAGGCTTCGCACCGCGAGCTGCTCGCGGGCGCGGCCGATCCCGTCAAGCAGTACTTCGTGTATGCGCTGCGCAAGAAAACGGGCGATCCACTGGCGTTTCTGAAGGAGCCCGTCGACACGCGCGAATGGGAGGCGGTCCTGTCCGGGATGCGCAACCTCTGGTGCGCGGGCGTCTTCGCGCACCTCGCCGACCGGGCGATCGTCGAGGAAGGCGGCGTCTGGCGCAGCGTTCCCGGCGCGCCCGGCGCCGCGCCGGCGGCGCCGTTCACGTTCGAGCCGGTGCGCGCGGATGTCGACGCCACCGGCATGGCCGTGTATCCGCAGCACCCGCCGTGGTACGACGTCCATCGCTTCTGCATTGTCGATCGCGAGGCCTACGGCCGGGCGCTGACGGCCGTGACCGCCCAGATGCTGGCGGGGCTGGGGGCGTGAACGCGCGGGCGCGGCGATGTGCGGCAGTTTCTCGCCGCCGCGCTCAGTTCCCGATGCGCCGGAGGGGCGGGATGTGCGCCGACTGTGCGGCGCGGGTGCCCGCAGGGCCGAGCCATTTCGGCCGGCCCGTCTCGCGCGCCGCGCCGAGAGACGCGGGCGGCATGCCGGCCGCGGCAACGAAGGCGCAGAAGAAACCTCTCGCGGTTGCTCGAAATCGTGGCATGCGCTCCTCTCCGGGCGCGTTCTCCTCCGCAGTCAATGGTGAGGATGGCGCAACCGAAGGCGGGCCCCGCGCGGCCCGCAGGCGCGTTGTGTATCGCCGCGCCGCGGCGTACAATGCCGGCGTAGCCGCGGCGGCGCGGCGGTGAGGAGAGCGCGGTGGACGCGTCCATTGTCCGTCTACGCAATCTCACGAAACGCTTCGGCGGTTTCAAGGCCGTGGCGGACGTGAGCTTCGATGTGGTGCGCGGCGAGATCTTCACCCTGCTCGGCCCGAACGGCGCCGGGAAGACCACCACGATCCGCATGCTCATGGGCATTCTGCAGCCGAGCGAGGGCAGCGCGGCGATCGACGGCTTCGATTGCTTCAACGACCGGGTGGAGGTGATGCGCCGCGTCGGGTACCTGCCCGACGAGCCCGTCTTCTACGACTACCTGCGCGGCCGCGAGATCATCCGTTTCACGGGCGAGATGCAGGGGCTCTCGCGCGCGGCGATCGGCGAGCGCGCCGCGGCGCTCGTCGCGCGCCTGGAGCTGGACGACGCGCTCGAGGAGTACGCCGTCAACTACTCCAAGGGCATGCGCAAGAAGCTGGCCATCGTGTGCGCGCTGCTGCACGACCCGCCGCTCCTGATCCTCGACGAGCCCACGAACGGCCTCGACCCCTTCGCGACGCGCGCCGTGCACGCGCTCATGCAGGAGCACACGGGCAAGGGCGGCTCGGTGTTCTTCAGCACGCATCTCCTCGACCAGGCCGAGAAGCTCTGCCACCGCGTGGGCATCATGGCCAAGGGGAAGCTCGCGGCCGTCGGCCCGCTCGATGAGCTGCGCAAGTCGCAGGACGCGTCGCTCGAGGAGATCTTCTTCGCGGTCATGGAGGGGGAGCGCGGCGAGCCGCCGGCCGAGGAGGAGCGGACGTGAGCCCCGTGCCGCCCTCGCCCGGGCGCGTGATCTATCTCGTCGCGATGCTGTCGGCCAGGCGCTGGTGCAACCTCGTCGCCGGGCAGCTCACGGGCATGTTCAGGAAGCGCCGCGGCGGGGTCGAGCGCCGGCGGCGCGCGGCGACGCCCGGAAAGCGGAAGCTCGGCATCGTCGTCGCGGCGGCGTTCGGGGCGCTCTTTCTCTTCAACGGCATCCAGATCTCGACCCAGGCGCTCGACAGGATCGCGCGCGAGGTCGAACGCCGCGCGCTGCCGTCCGACGACCGGGTGGAGGTCGGCGGCGGCACGTACCAGACGCTTGCATGGTGCGATGCGCAGCGCGACATGCGGAGCATCGAGTCCGCCCTGGATAACGAGATACGCTACTACCGCACCCTTCCGGGCCGCGATGGCACGGGGCCGAGCAAGGAGGAGATGCTCGCGCGCTTCCGCGAGAAGGGCGTTGCCGCGTTCAAGCAGCACAAGCTCCGCGTCGCGCTGCTGCCCTCGCCCGATGTCTGGCCGTCGCCTGACGGCGAGGGCGCGTTCCGCACCGCGCTCGCGCTGCTCCTCTCCATGCTGTTCGTGAGCCTCGCGGCCGCGTCGATCGGCGGCACCCGGGAGGAGCTCGGCAAGGTCGAGTGGCACATGACGTGGCTCTTCACGTTTCCGGTCCGGCCGTGGGCGCTGTTCCTGGGGCGCGTGCTCGCCGCCATGTGCACGAACGCGTTCGCGTGGTTCACGGTGTTCCCGCTGCTTCTCACGGTGTACCTGTGCGCGGGCCACGGGGCGTGGGCGCTCGGCGAGGCCGCGGCGGCGACGCTCTGCACCAATGCGCTCATCGGCGCCGGGAAGCTCGTCGTGGAGACATGGCTCAGGAAGCGCGGCCGCCCCGGGGCCATGCGAAACCTCCAGGCGGTTTTCGGCGTGCTGGCGATGCTGCTTTTCCTGACGACCGTGGCGGTGGCCGTCGCGCCGTCGGTTCCCGGCGCGTTCTTCGCCGTCGCCGCGGCGCTGCCGCCGGCCGTCATCTGGCTTCCCTGGAATCTGCCGCTGCTTCTGTGCGAGGGCGGCGCGCGGCCCGCCCTGTACGGCGTCCTCATGGTCGCGGCGACCTGCGCGCTTGCGGCCGCCGCGCTGTGGTGCGCGCAGGGGCTCGTCCGCGGCGGGCTCGTGGGCGAGACATCGGCCTTCCGCGGCACGCGAACGCCGGGTCGCGGCCGGCCCATCGATTCCGGAAGATTCGGCGGCATCGCGGGGAAGGACCTGCTGCTGCTCGTGCGCGACCGGACGCTCCTCGTCCAGACGTTCTTCGTGCCCGTCATCGTGATCGGATTCCAGCTCATCGTCAACTCGCAGCTTCTCACGGCGGTCGGGGGCAACTTCCGCCACCTGTCGGCCTTCGCGTTCGGCGTCGGCGCCTACGCCCTCATGGCGAGCGCGTTCATGGTGCTCGCGGTCGAGGGCAAGACGCTGTGGCTGCTCTACACGTTCCCGCGGCGCCTGGAGGACATCATGCGGCGCAAGGCGTTCCTGTGGGGAACGCTCGCGTGCGCGTACCCGGTCGCGGTCTTCGCGCTTGCCTTCGCCCGCGGCACGGCGTGGGAGTGGGCGATGGCGCTCTACATGCTGCTTGCGATCGGCGGCGTGTTCGTCTGCGCGCTGGTCGCCGCCGGCGTGGGCATCATGGCGACCGATCCCTTCGCGCTCGACCCGCGCCGCAGCATGCGGCCGAGCATGGTGTATCTGTACCTCCTCATCGCCGGAATGTACGCGTACGCCATGTACGCGCCGTCGCCGTGGCACACGCTGACGACCGTGGTCCTCTTCGTGCTGCTGGCGGGCGCCATCTGGCAGAAGGCCGCCGATTCGATCCCGTTCCTGCTCGATCCCGATGTCGTCGCGCGGCCCGCCATGGGGGCGAGCGACGGCATCATCGCGGTGATCTGCTTTCAGGTCCTGCAGGGGGTGGCGCTCCTGATTCTCAGGGGGGATCAGGGGATGCCCGAGGGCGCGCGGCTCGTGCTGGCGTACACGATTGCGGGCGGCGTCGTCACGTTCGCCACGGTGTTCGTGCTGCGGCTTCGAAAGCTGCCGCGGCTCGATGTCGCCGTGGGGGCGCGTGCGGATCGGGAGGGGGCGCCGGGGTTCGCACGAGCGGCGGCCGCCGGCGCGGCGTGGGGCGGCGGCGCGGGGTTCGTCGCCTTCATCTACCTGGCAGTTGCGGACTGGATTCCGGCGCTCAAGGCGCTCAAGGAGGAGACGCTGCGCCTCGCGCCCCGGACCGGGGCCGAGAGCGCGCTGTACTTGATTCTCCTCATGGTGTTCGCGGCCCCGATATTCGAGGAGTTCCTGTTCCGCGGGATTCTCTTCAGGGGTTTCAGGCGTTCGCTGTCGTTCCCCCTCGCGATGCTCGCAAGCGCGGCGCTCTTCGCGCTGTGCCACCCGGCGTTCTCGGCGCCGCCCGTGTTCGTGCTCGGGTGCGCCGCGGCGCTGAGCTTCGAGCGCACGCGTCTCCTCGCGGCGCCGATCTGCGCGCACGCGTGCTACAACACGATCGTGGTCGTCTACCAGCAGCTCGCGGGTCAATGACGGCCGGAGCGGGAGCGGGTCGCGTCACGCCGTGATGGGCCGGCGGCGCAGCGGCATGCGCCGCGTGCCGGCGTTCGCGCAGACGACCGCGACCTCGCCGGGGAGCGGGCGGATCGTGTGCGGGACGGCGCCGGCGTGCATGTCGCCGTCGACGATCATGCCCGCCGGCACCCTCACGCCGCGGTCGATGAGCGCGCGGCGCACGCGGGCGCCCTCCTCGATGACGACGTTCTCGAGCAGCACCGCATCCTGGACGCGCGCATGGCGCGCGATGTGCGCCCCCGCGCCGATCACCGAGTCGATGGCCTCGCCTTCGATCCGGCAGTCCGACCCGCAGACGGTGCCGGTCAGCGGATTCCAGAACGAGCGCCTGAGCGGGGAGGGCGGAAAGTCGGGCGGAATGCGGACCTGGAACTGCCGCCGGCGGCCGGCGGTCTCCAGTTGCGTGCGGTAGTAGGATTCGAGCGTGCCGACATCGCGCCAGTAGCCGAGGTTTCCCGAGGGGTCGAGGAACGGGAACGCGAACACGCGCGCGTCCGGGACCATCGCCGGCAGCACATCGCGGCCGAAGTCGGCATCGTGGCGCAGGGAAAGCTGCGCGGCGAGCGCCGCCCTGAGCGCCTCGGCCCGAAACAGGTACACGCCCATCGATGCGTGCAGCATCGCGTCCCTGGAGCGCCGCAGCGTCTCGGGCGCGGCCGGCTTCTCCCAGAACGATGACACGCGGCAATCGCCGTCGAAGCGCAGGATCCCGAACCGCGAGGCATCCGCCGGGGGAACGTCGGTCGCGGCGACCGTGAGATCGGCCTCGGACGCGCGGTGCCGCGCGAGGAACGCGCGGTAGTCCATGTCGTAGACGTGGTCGCCCGAGAGGATGAGGACATCGCGGACCTTGCTCGGGTGCACGAGCTCGAGGTTGTGCCAGACCGCCTGGGCGGTGCCCTGGTAGCCGCCGGGCGAGCCCAATGCGGGCCTGAAGAAGATCGCCATGTCGCGCCGCTGCTCGACGGCGCGCCAGTTGAGCTTGACGCGGCGGATGATGGACTCGTAGCGGTACTGGACCAGCACGTACACTTCGCGGATGCCCGACCGGTGGCAGTTGAGCAGCGTCAGGTCGATGAGGCTTGCGTTGCCGCCGAAGGGCATGGACGGCTTGGCCCTGAACCTGGTCAGGGGAAGCAGCCTCCGGCCCTCGCCGCCGGCGAGGATGAAGCACGCGAGTCCTTCGCTATCCATGGCGTCTTCCCGCTCCGGCGCTCGTGCTCGGCCGCATCGGGACCCCGGGCTCTTGCGAACAGCGTCAGGCTACGCCGGTCGGGTGCCCGAATCAAATTAAAACCGAATTATTACCGTGTAATGACACACCACAGAACAGATGGTATGTTCTTCCGGGCGCGGGCCTATCTGAAGTAGGCCCTGAGGACGTACTGCAGGACCATGCGCTGGGTGTTGAAGAACGAGCCGTTGAGCGCGATGGCGTGGAGCATGACGCTCAGGAACCCCTTGCGGTCGCCGTAGTACAGCGGGATGAGCTTGTGCCGGAGCGTGTCGTAGAGCGAGGCGGCGTCGTGCGCGCGCCGGTCCTCCGGCGCGGGCGCGCCCGCGGGCCCGCCGATGGCCCAGCCGGTGATGCCCTCGATGCACCCCTCGATCCACCAGCCGTCCAGAACGCTCAGCGACGGGACGCCGTTGAGCGCCGCCTTCATGCCGCTCGTGCCCGAAGCCTCGAGCGGGGGTTCCGGCGTGTTGAGCCAGACGTCGACGCCCGCCGTGAGGAGGCAGGCGAGCTCGAGGTCGTAATTGGGAAGGTAGACCATCTTGATCGCGGGCTTGATCGCGTCGCGCGCCCGGCAGATGCGGGCGATGAGCGCCTTGCCCTCGCCGTCGAGAGGGTGGGCCTTGCCGGCGAAGACGAGCTGGAGGGGCGCGGCGGGCGTCGCGAGCGCCTGCAGCCGGTCCAGGTCGTGGAAGAGGAGGTCGGGGCGCTTGTACGGCGCGGCCCTGCGGGCGAAGCCGAGCGTCAGGCGGTCCGCATCCATGCCCACGTTGGCCGTGCGCTGGATCCAGTGGAAGAGATCGCGCTTGGCCGCATAATGGGCCTGCCAGATCTCCTCGCCGGGAATGCTGAGGGCGTACCTGAGGCTGAAATTGTCCTCCCGCCAGCCCGGGATGTGGCGGTCGAAGAGCGTCTGAAACGGCGGCGAGACCCATCGCGCGGCGTGGACGCCGTTCGTGATGGAATCGATCCCGTACGCCGCGAACATGTGGCGCGACACCTCGCCGTGCTTCTTGGCCACGCCGTTGACGTAGTGGCTGAAATTGAGGGCGAGGTAGGTCATGTTGAGAACCCCGTCGCAGCACAGGTGCGCGCGCTGGGTCGCGACGATGGAGGGTCCCAGCACGCGCTCGACCAGATCCATGGGAAACAGGCCGGCTGCGGGTCGAGACGCCGGCCGGGGCGGAAATATTTTTCGTGACGCCGCGCGCGCGATCGCGGCGATGTGGCGCGGGGGGGGAGGTTTCCGGTACACTTGATCGATATACCGCGTTGCGGGCGCGCGAGCCGGCGTGTGGCCGGCGACGGCGCGGCCGCCGCGCGGGGCGAGCATCCGGAGATCCTTGAAAGGAGAAATGATGCAGTACCTTGGACGCCTGATGACCTTGATCGCGGCGGCGGCGATTCTTGCGTGCGGAAGCGCCGTGTACGGCGCGGAGAAGAACGGGCCGAAGAAGGAAACGATCAAGAAGGCAACGCCGAAGAAGGAAGCCGGCGTCGAGCGCCATGTGCCGTACTGGAACGAGGTCCAGGGCGCGAACGGCGCCGCGAAGAACGGGGCCAAGGGGGCGGCGAAGGCCAAGGGGCCGATGACGGTGTTCGATGACTTCAAGGAGACGGCGGCGAGCAAGGACAAGAAGCCGTTCGTGATCTACTTCTACTGGCCCGCCGCGGACACGACCGATTCCTCCGCCAAGGACTGCGGGACGTTCGAGACCGCGCTCATGGCCGCCCCCGAGTGCGCCAAGGCGCTCAAGGAGTTCACGTGCTACAAGAGCGATGCCAAGAAGCTCGACAAGGAGCTCAAGAGGAAGTACGCCGCCAAGGTGCCGTCCATGCTCGTCTTCGATGCGACCGGCAAGCAGGTCAGGCAGGTGACGAGCATCCCCGCCAGGGAGAAGAGCCTTGCCGAGCAGCTCGGCGAGCTCAAGAAGAAGTCTGACAAGGCGCTCGAGAAGAGCAAGGGCGACGCCAAGAAGGGCGGCGCCGAGGCCAAGAAGAGCGGCGTTGACGCCAAAAAGGGCGACGCCGAGGCCAAGAAGAGCGGCGCCGACGCCAAAAAGGGCGACGCCGAGGCCACAAAGGGCAAGGGCGACGCCGACGAGGATCAAGGCGACGCCGATGAGGACCAGGGCGACGCCAAGAAAGGCAAAGGCTCGAAGAAGTAGTCCTGCCACGAGCGCCGGCCTGCGGGCCGGGCCGCACTCGGCGCGGCCCGCAGGATCAGAATCGCCTTCCCGTCCCGCCGATTCTATTGACCGTGGCGGTCCGACTGAGTATCCTTGCCCCTCGGTTTTCTGAGAAGCTCCCCTGCCAACGCGGGAGGAATTGCATTCGCCATGGAGAATTGGACCACTGCCAAGTCGGCCGAGACCTACTTCATCGATGCCTGGGGCGCGGGGTATTTCGGCATCAGCCCCCAGGGCACGCTGGCGGTATATCCCGAGCGCAACCAGACGCGCGCGATCGACCTGCACGGGCTCATCTCGGCGCTCGTCAAGCGCGGCATCGAAGTGCCGATTCTCGTGCGCTTCGACGGCATCCTGCGCGACCGGGTGCGGTCGATTCAGGACGCCTTCGCGAACGCGATCAAGGAGTTCGGCTACAAGGGCTCCTACCGCCTGGCATATCCGATCAAGGTCAACCAGCAGCGCCACGTCGTGGATTCGGTGCGCCTGGCGGGCAGGCAGCGCGCGATCGGCCTCGAGGTCGGCAGCAAGCCGGAGCTCCTGGCCGTGCTCGCCATCCACGACACGCCGGACGGCCTGCTCATCTGCAACGGCTACAAGGACGCGGAGTACATCGAGCTGGCGCTGCTGGCCAAGAAGCTCGGCCGGCGCTCGATCATCGTGGTCGAGCAGCCCTACGAGATCGAGAGCATCATGCAGATCTCCGAGCGCATCGGCATCGAGGCCGAGATCGGCATCCGGGTGAACCCGGTGAGCAAGGGCGCCGGCAGGTGGGAAGGGTCCGCGGGCGAGGGCGCGCGCTTCGGCCTGAACTCGTACGAGGTCATCGAGGCGGTTCAGGCGCTCAAGGCCCGCGGCAAGGAGCACTGGGTCAAGGTCCTGCATTTTCACGTGGGCAGCCAGATCACGGCGATCAACGCGATCAAGCGCGTCCTGAGCGAGACGACGCGCATGTACACCGAGCTTGCGAAGCTCTGCCCGTCGCTCTCGATGCTGGACATCGGCGGCGGGCTCGCGGTCGACTACGACGGCTCGCGCACGAACTTCTCGTCGTCGATGAACTACAGCATCGAGGAGTATGCGCGCGATGTCGTCTGGTCCGTGCTGGCCTGCTGCGATGAGGCGGGCGTCAAGCACCCGGACCTCGTCAGCGAGTCGGGCCGCGCGATCGTGGCGCACCATGCCGTGCTCGTCACCGAGGTGACCGACGTGTCGCCGGTGCTCGATGCGGTCGACAAGCTCCAGCCGCCGCCCGCGGACAAGGACATCCTGCGCGAGATCTACGATCTGTACGAGACCGTCTCGGTCAAGAACTGCCACGAGGCGTTGCACGACGCCCTGGGCCTCAAGGACGAGGTCCTCCTGCGCTTCGTCCACGGCAACCTGACGCTGCCCGAGCGCGCCTATGCGGATCAGGGCCTCAAGTACCTGCTGGCCAAGATCGATCGCCTGGCCTCGAACCTCAAGCACGTGCCCGACGACCTGGCCAAGCTCGGCCCGAGCCTGAGGGACATGTACTTCTGCAATTTCTCGGTCTTCCAGTCGCTGCCCGACCTGTGGGCGATCGACCATCTCTTCCCGGTCATGCCGATCCACCGGCTCGACACCGAGCCCACGCGCCGCGCCTACATCGCGGACCTCACGTGCGACAGCGACGGCAAGATCGAGCGCTTCATCGACATGAAGGACGTGAAGCCGTACGTGATGCTCCACGAGTACCGGCCGCACGAGCCGTACTACGTCGGGCTGTTTCTCGTCGGCGCCTACCAGGAGATCCTGGGCGATCTCCACAACCTGTTCGGCGACACGAACGCCGTGCACATCGAGATGAACGGCAACGGCCAGGTCGACATCGCCGAGGTCGTCGAGGGCGACACGGTCCGCGAGGTGCTGAGCTACGTCCAGTTCAGCGCCGAGGACCTCCAGGAGCGCCTGCGCCGCTCGATCGAGGTCTCCCTCAGGAACGGGACGCTGACGCCCGAGGAATCGGCCAAGCTGCAGAAGCGCTACCGCGAGGGTCTGGACGGCTACACGTACTTCGTCGCGTAGGCCTTCGGCCGCGCCGGCGCAGGTCTGCGGGATCAAGGTCGTGACGGACGCCTCTCCCGACTGCGACGACATCGAGAGCCTGATCCACAGCGCGACCGGCCGTTGGGAGCCGCCGGAGCAGGACCGAGGGATGCGGCGGTTTCGCGCTGCCCCCGATGCGGCGCGGTCTTGAATGTGGAGTCTTTCACAACCTATTTTCGGCGCTTGTCAGGAGGCCTTCTCTCCCGGACAATTGGTGTATTCGGTGGATGCGGAGAGTTCTCGTCAGCTACGGGCTGCGGTGGAGATACGACCATGCAACGCATTCGTGCATGCGCGGCGGCATGCGTGCTCGCGGCATTGCCGGCACGAGCCGCCATTGAGTTCGGAGACCCTGCGGGCCTGCTCGTGTCGTTCACGAGTGCGACCGCGCAGCCGCTCGCGGCGCGGCTGGCGGCGACGGCGGGCGGCGCGGTGCTCGATGCGATCGTGTCGAGCTCGGGCTATCCCGCCTATTTCACGTGCTACGCGGGGAACGGCGACGGCACCTTCAGCGGCATTCAGAGCAGCGGTCCCCTGCAGGCGGATGCGGTCGACATGGTCGCCGGCGATTTCAACAACGATGGCATCGCCGATTTCGCCGCGGTCAACAAGACCGCGTGCGGCTGAAGCGGCGTCTACTACGTCTCCGTGGTCACGGGGACAGCCGACGGGAGGTTCACCGCGAGGAGCTACCTGGCCGGGCCGATTCCGGTCCAGCTCGAGAAGGCCGATTTCAATCACGACGGCGCGCTCGACCTCGCCATCCTCAGCATCGGCACGAACGTCGCGTACGCGCAGCAGGTCTACATCATGTTCGGCATCGGCGATGGCACCTTCTCGACGTCGTACGCGTTCGGCATGACGACGGCGGATGCCGCCGCGCATTTCGCCGTCGGCGACTTCAACGGCGACACGTGGGCGGATCTCGCGCTGCTCGAGCCCGGATCGACGCGCGTGAGAATCGGCCTCAACAAGGCGGCGCTCGTGCCCGCGGAGTTCGGGTTCAGAGAGGACGCCGCGCCGGTGACGGTCGGCTTCGGCTCCAAGATGATCGATGCGGGCGGGTTCGATGCGGACGGGCGGGACGACCTCGTGGTGGTGCGCACGCTCGGCGCCGCGCAAGGCGAGGCCGCAGTGCTGCTCGCGCAGGGCGAGGGCTTCGTTGCGGGGGGGAGCGCGGGCTTCCCTTTGAACCCCACGTGCCTCGTCGTGTACTCCATCGATAGAGATGGGACGCTCGACTGCGCCATCGGCGGCGCCGCCGCAGCAGGCGGCGGGGGCTGCGTCATTCCGGGCGACGGCGCCGGCAATCTGGGCGCTCCGGTCGTCGTCTCGATCGCCGAGAGCCCCGCGTACATCGATGCGGGCGACATGGACGGCAACGGGACCGGCGATCTCGTGCTCGTCGAGATGGCGGCGCGGACGCTCGTGTCGGTGCTGGTCAGGGACGGCGATGAGCCGCTCGCGGTATTCGTGCGCAGCGACGCGAACGGCGACGCGAGAGTCGACATCTCGGACGCGGTGAAGATCCTGCGCTTCCTGTTCTCAAGCGACACGACGGATTGCGCCGAGGCGCTCGACGTGAACGATGACGGCAGGCTGGACATCAGCGACGCGATCTACCTGCTCGGGTACCTGTTCAGGGATGGTCCCATGCCGCCGCTGCCGTTTCCCACGGCGGGGTCGGTGCCGCCGGCGCAGAGCCTGGGCTGCGAGCGGCTGTAGGGCGGGCGCCGCGCCGGAGGCCGCGGGCTACGCGGCCTTGGCCATCGTCTGCATGAACTTGAGGCCGTCCTTGGCCAGGCCGTCCGCCGATGCGTAGATATCGCGCCAGATCGAGGCGGCGGCGCAGAGCTCGAGGATGCCGCGCGCGAAGCTCTCGATCGTCACCCAGCGGCCGTAGCCGATCTCCTTGAGGGCCTTGAAGACTTCCTTCCACGGCACCTGGCCCGTCCCCGGCACGCCGCGGTCGCTCTCCGAGACGTGGAAATGCCCGAGGTGCGCGCCCACCAGGCGGATGGCCGCAGGCGTATTCTTCTCCTCGATGTTGGAGTGGAAGGTGTCGACCTGCACCGTGAGGCGGGGGTTCCCGACTTCCTTGACGAGGGCGAGCGCATCGGCCGCCGTGTTGAGGAAGTAGGTCTCGAAGCGGTTGAGGGGCTCGATGGCGAGCGTCACGTTCGCCTTCGCGGCCGCCTCCGCGGCCTTCCCGAGGCCATCGACCGCGCGCTTCCACTCATCGGACGTGCGGCCGCGTCCCGTGAGCAGTCCCACGGGCGCGTAGAGCGGCCCTGCGACCGTGTCGCCGCCCATGGCCGCCGTGAGCTCGATGCAGCGCGCGAGGCGCTCGGCGGCGGCGCGGCGTTCCTCCTCCTTGGCGCTCACGAAGTTCTGGCCGGGGAAGAGCACGGCGCAGGCCGTGGCGCCGATGCCGGCCTTCTCGAGGGCCTTGCGCGTCCCCGCGGCATCGAGCGTGTCGAGGTCCATGAAGGGGATCTCGACGCCGTCGTAGCCCATGTCGGCGACCTTGGGGATGAGGTCGAGGTGCTTGGACGTGAACTCCGCCGTGTACAGGAGGAGATTGAGACCGAACCGCATCTTCGTGGCTGCCATGGCTGCTCCTTTGGTTCATGCCGTCCGGCCGGGACCGCCCGAACGGCCCGCCGGCGCCCACAGTATAGGGCACGGGAACGCGGTGGGTAAAGGGGGGG
>JBFZCA010000031.1:0-7954 GCA_041308205.1 Planctomycetota bacterium
TCCCTTGAGGCGCATGTTGATGACGCGACGAACGGCGCTCTCCATCGGACCGCCGCCGGAAACCGCGCAAAGGGGCCGCGCAACAATAACTTTTCGTTTTGGGCCCCTGGATTGTGTCAGATTTGGCCGCGACGATTGAGCGAATCCGCAGGCGTATTGAAGATACGTCGAGGAATTCGCGATTGAGGAGCGGTCGAAGATGGCGTGAGCCAGGGAGACCAAAATGGGAAGTTATTGTTGCGCGGCCCCAAAGCCGGGAACGACTGCGCGCCTCTGCGGCAATGCGCTCCCGGCACTGGGAACAAGACCCTCGGGACACGAAAGGCGCAGACTACCTATACGCCTCGCGGCGGTGCCGCACCCGGATGATGACCACGAGCAGCTTGTCGGCGAGAACGTCGTAAATGATACGGTAGTCCCCCTGACGAATGCGATAGGTCCTTTCGGCGCCTCGGAGCTTGCATACGCCGGCGGGAAAGGGATTCTCGCCAAGCTCGTCGACCCTCTCCACGATCCGAGAAACGACACTCCGGTCCAGTCGCTTGAGCTCGCGCAGCGCCGAGTGTTTCCACTCGATGCTATAGGAGGCCATCTCGTTTCAACTCGGCCTTTACCGCGCGGTGCGGAATGCACGTTTCATCTCGCCGTTCCGCGGCGACGGCGAGGTCCTCCAGATCCTCCATGAGCTGCTCGAATTCCTCGACGGGCAAGACCACGGCCTTACGGCGCCCTTCCGCATCCGTGATGTACTCGGGATGCAATTCCGGTCGTGTCGCCATGAGCTCCTTCTTTCTGCATCCTGAGTATACCGCACCGCACGCACAATGGCACGGCCGGCCGCGCCGCTACGGGAAGAGGAAATGCAGCGCCACGACCGCCGCAATGACGATGCAGCCCCAGATGTACGCGACGGGGCTCGGCGAGAGATCGATGGCTTTCGTGACGGGCATGCGCCGCGGGGCGGCGGCCGGAATGCGCCTGAGCGCGATGAAGCCGGCGGCGAAGAGCCCGACGACGGCGGCGACGACGAGCAGCGTGTCGGCGCGGAGCACGAACGGCGGCAGCGCGCCGACGACCGCGCCGAAGAGGGCGGCGAGCATGAGCCCGGGCAGGAACACCCACGCGACGAGCACGATGGCGAGCGCCGCCGGATGCCGATGAGCCGCCAGGTGAGGTTGCGGCCGGCGAGGAAGAAGTCCTCGCTCGTGCGCTCGCGCCGCGCCTTCCACGGAGCGAAGCCGAGGACGAACACGAGGAAGATCGACCAGTCGAGCGCCGTGAACGTCATGGGACCTCGCGGGGCAAGGGCTCGCGCACCGCGCGCACCCTCGGGTGCGGCGGACGGCGTGCGAGTATACGCGGCGGCGGCAAGTGGCGCCGCGCGTGAGCGCCGCGTCCCTTCCGCGCCGGCCGCGGGGCCCGGATCTTTCGCCCGGGAGCGTGCCGAACCGCCCCTCTCGGGCGCGTCTTCCTCCCAGCGCGAAAACCCTGATTCCTCGGCGGGAACCGATGTATAATGGGCGCCCTCCGGACGGTCGCGCAGCGCAACGAGGTGTCGCATGGCGAGTCTGTGGTCCCGGCGGCGGTTTCTCGCCGGCAGCGGCGCTGCCGGACTGGCGGCGATCGCGTTTCCGCGCGTCGCGCGCGGCCTGGGCGCGAACGAGAAGCTCAACGTCGCCTGCATCGGCGCCGGGGGCATGGGCTGGGCCGACCTCCACGCCGTCGCGCGCAGCCCTCACGTTTCGATCGCGGCCCTCTGCGACATCGATGCCGAGCGCCTGGCGCGCGCGGCCGGGGCTTTTGCCGGCGCGCGGACATACGCCGACTGGCGCGAGCTCCTCGCCAAGGAAGGCGGCGCCATCGACGCGGTCACGATCTCGACGCCCGATCACATGCACGCGCGCATCGCCATCACGGCGCTCCGCGCCGGCAAGCATGTCTACTGCCAGAAGCCTCTCGCGCATGACGTGTACGAGGCGCGGCAGATCGCGGCCGCCGCGCGCGGCGCGAAGGTCGCCACGCAGATGGGAATCCAGTACAGCTCGTCGATCGGCGACCGCTGCGCCATCCGGTTGATCCGGGATGGCGCGATCGGCAAGATCAGAGAGGCCCATCTCTGGTCCAACAAGCCTCCCGAGCGCTACCGCCCGACCGGCCCGCGACCCGCGGCGGAGGATCCCGTGCCCGCGCATGTCGCGTGGGACCTCTGGCTCGGCACGGCGCCGGCGCGGCCCTTCGCCGCCGACACCTACCATCCTGCGTGGTGGCGCGGGTGGCAGGATTTCGGCACCGGCTGGCTCGGCGACATGGGCTGCCACATCTGGAGCGCGCCCCACGCGGCGCTGAGGCTCGAGGCGCCGCTGAGCATCAAGGCCCGAGTCGAGCCCGCGTGGGCCGCCGCGCCCGCTCGGCGGTCCGAGACGTGGCCGGCGTGGGAGATCGTCGAGTACGAATTCCCCGGCACCGATCTCACCGCCGGGAAGACGATCAAGATCACGTGGTCCGACGGCGGCAAGTACCCGCGCAGCCGCGCCGCGGAGGCCCTGGGCGGACGGGATTTTCCCCTGCAGGGAGCGCTCTTTCTGGGCGAGAACGGCACGTTGCTCCTGCCGCACGTCGGCAACGTCAAGCTGCTGCCGGAGAAGAAGTTCAAAGGCCGGGAGCTTCCCGAGCCGCCGCCCGCGGATCATTACCTCTCGTGGGTGGATGCGTGCCGCGGCGCCGGCGCGACTTCCGCGCCGTTCGAGAGCTCGGGTCCGCTCACCGAGGTCGTGCTCCTGGGCACCGTGGCCCTGCGCTGCCCCGGCGAGACGCTTCTCTGGGACGGCGCCGCGATGAAAGTCGAGAACCACGAGGCCGCGAACGCGTTCCTCAGGCGGCGGTATCGCGCGGGCTGGGAGGTCGAAGGATTGTAAGTGCGCCGTTGCTGCGAGGTGATCGTATGAGAAACCCTGGAGGCTCGCGCGAGGCTCGCGGCCTGTGCGCCGCGTGCGCGCTCCTCGTCGCGTTCAGCGCCCCGAACGCCGGCCGCGCGCAGGACGGGAATGCTCGCACGCCCGGCCTCTTCAGCGTCCGCGACCACGGCGCCGCGGGCGACGGGAAGACGCTCGACACGGCGGCGATCCAGAAGGCCATCGAGGCCTGCGCCGCGGCGGGCGGCGGCCAGGTCAGGTTTCCGCCGGGCGCATATCTCTCGGGCACGGTCTACCTGAAGAGCAAGGTCACGCTGTACCTGGACGCCGGCGCGACGATCGTCGGCACGGCGGATCTCGCGCAGTACCGGCAGTTCTCGCCTCCCGCGGGCACGTTCGAGGCGCGCCTGGGCGCGTGGCATCGCGCCCTGATCCTCGGGGAGAGCGTCGAGAGTGTCGCGATCGCCGGCCCCGGCCGCATCGACGGCAACAAGGTCTTCGACCCCAAGGGCGAGGAGCGCATGCGCGGCCCGCACACGATTCTCATGGGCCTCTCGAGCGGCATCACGCTCAGGGACTTCACGGTCGAGGACTCGGCCAACTACGCCGTGATGTTGATGGAATGCAGCCGGGTCGATGTCGCCAACGTGACCTTCACGGGCGGCTGGGACGGCGTCCACTTCCGCGGCTGGCCGGACCGTCCCTGCCGCGACGTGCGCATCACCGGCTGCCGCTTCTTCACCGGCGACGATTCGATCGCGGGGCGGTACTGGGAGAACGTTCTCATCGCCGGCTGCGTGATCAACTCGTCGTGCAACGGGATTCGCGTCATCGGCCCGGCCGCGCACCTCGTCATTCACGACTGCCTGTTCTACGGGCCGGGCGCGGAGCCGCACCGCACGTCGAACCGGTACAACATGCTCTCGGGCATCATCCTCCAGCCCGGCGCGTGGGACGCCACGCAGGGCGCGCTCGACGACGTGCTCATTTCCGACGTCACCATGCGCAACGTCGCCTCGCCCGTGACGGTCTGGACGAAGCCCGGCAACTCCGCCGGGGAGATCACCGTGACGCGCATGTCGGCGACGGGCGTCTACCGCGCGGCCTGCTCGTTCGAGAGCTGGGCCGAGACGCCGATCGAGCGCGTCGTTCTGCGCGATGTGAGCATCGAGCACGCGGGCGGCGGCGCGCGCGAGCAGGCCGCGATGGACGTCAAGTCCCCGCCCGTCGACGCGCGGCTGCTTCCCGCGTGGGGTCTCTACGCGCGCAACGTGAAGCGCCTCGAGCTCGACAACGTCAGGCTCAGGCACATCAAGGAGGACCTCAGGCCGATCATCGCCTGCGAAGGCCTCGAGCAGCTCGCGCTTCACGACACGCATATTCCGATCGCCTCGCCGCGCTGCCTGGGCATCGAGGTTCCCGCGGTCAAAGCCGGCGCGCGCTGGTCGCCGCGAGTCCGGATCGAGAACGGAGGCAAGGAAGGCCTCGGCCTCGTCACCCTGCAGGTCGCCGGCGCCGTCTTCTCGCGCTGGGTGTGGCTGGGAGCAGACGAGAGACGGGAGGTCGCCTTCGAGAACCTGGCCGCGCCGCCCGCCGGCGCGCACGAGGCGAGGGCGGGGGACGCGACGGCCGCTGTCACCGTCGAGCCCTGACCGGCTGCGGCGGCCTATCGCGCCTCGGCCGCCGGATCGACGCCCCCGCCCAGGACGGCGTAGAGCCGTACCCGGTTGGCGAGCTTCGCCAGGCGGAGCGCGATCAATCCTTGCTGCGCCGCGTAGAGCGCTCGTTGGGCATCGAGGACGCCCAGGAAGCTGTCGATTCCCCTCGTGTAGCGCACGTTCGCCAGGCGATGCGTTTCCGCGACGGCATCGACGAGCGCTTGCTGCGCCGCCAGTTGATCTTCCACCGTGCCCCGGACGGCGAGCGCGTCCGCGACTTCTCTGAAGGCCGTCTGGACGGCCTTCTCGTACCGGGCCACGGCGATTTCCCTCTCCGCTTCGGTCACATCTTGCGCCGACCACGTGCGAATATCGAAGATCGGCCACACGATCCGCGCGCCGTAGTTCCAGGCCTCCGAGCCCGAGTCGAAGAGGCCCCCCAGCTCGTCGCTCGCCGTCCCGATCGCGCCCGTGAGCGAGATGCGCGGGAAGAACGCCGCCCGCGCGACGCCGATGTCGGCGTTGGCGGCCTTGAGACTGCTTTCCGCCTGGAGAACGTCAGGACGCAGGAGCAGCACCTCGGAGGACACGCCCGGAGAGACCTCCGCGGGAGGCGTGACGCTGCCGAGGTCGGCCGGCAGGAGCTCGTCCGGCACGGGAGCGCCCGCCAGAAGGCTCAGCGCGTTCCGCCCCTGCGCAACGACTCGCGTGTAGAAGGCGACATTCACCCTCGCCGCCTCCACGCCCGTCTGCACGCGACGCAGATCGAGCTCGGTCGCGAGCCCGACCTCGAACCGCCTGCGGATCAGGTCGTACGCCGCCTGCTGGTTCTCGAGGGTCGCCTCGGCCAGCGTCAAGCTCTCCCGATCCGCCGCCAGCGTCAGATACGCGCCGGCGATTTCGGCCAGGAGCGCGATCTGCGCGCCGCGGCGCGCGTGCTCCGTGCCGAGATACTCCTCGAGCGCGCGCTCCTTGAGGCTGCGGATGCGCCCGAAGAAGTCGATCTCCCAGGAGCTGACGCCCAGGTTGACATCGTACCTCTCGATCGTCAACGCCTGCCCGAAGCCCATCACGCCGGGGGGAATGCGCTGCTTGCTCCCGCTGCCGACCGCATCGATCGCCGGCAGCAGCGCACTCCGCGCGATGCCGTAGTACGCGCGCGCCCTTTCCACGTTCAACGCGGCGGCTCTGAGATCGCGGTTGCCGGTCAAGGCCATCTCGACGAGCTTCGCGAGCCGCGCATCGGCAACGAACTCCCGCCACGCGAGCTCCGTCGCCGGCGGCGCCTCGCGTGCGCCCGCGACCTCCTTGTAGGCCCCGCCGGTCGGCCAGGCGCCGGGGACCGGAGCCTCGGGCTTCTCGTAGTCCGGGGCCAGCGTGCAGCCGCCCGAGAAGGCGATCGCCGCGCCCAGCAGAAGAGCAGGACATCTACTCATGGCTCAATTCCCCGACGGATCCGCCGCGGCCGCCCTGGCCGCCTCGGCCCGTCTGTGCTTCCCGGACATCCTGTAGATCATCACGTAGAAGAGCGGCGCGAAGAGCGTCACGAGGAAGGTCGAGGTCACGACGCCGCCCACGACCGTCGTGCCGATGGCCTTCTGCGCGCCCGCGCCCGCCCCGCCCGCGATCGCGAGCGGCAGGACGCCGAACCCGAAGGCGAGCGACGTCATGACGATCGGCCGCAGCCTGAGCTTCGCCCCCTCGAGCGTCGCCTCGATCAACCCCATGCCTTGCTCCACCCGCGCCTTCGCGAACTGGACGATCAGAATCGCGTTCTTGGTCGTCAGGCCGAGCGTCGCCAGAATGCCGATCTGGAAGTAGACGTCGTTGGGCAGCCCACGGAAGGACGAGGCGATCACGCCGCCGATGACGCCGAGCGGCAGCGACAGCAGGATCGAGATCGGAATCGGCCAGCTCTCGTACAGCGCCGCAAGGCACAGGAAGATGACGAAGATCGAGAAGGCGTAGAGCGGGGCGGCCTGGGCGCCGGCCTGCCGCTCCTGGTAGGAAAGCCCCGTCCAGTCGAAACCGATCCCTTGCGGCAGCTTCTCGACGAAGCCCTCCATGGCCCGCATGGCTTCGCCGGAGCTCCTCCCCGGCGCGGGCTCGCCCCAGATGTTGATCGCGGGAAACCCGTTGAAGCGGTCGAGCTTCGGAGAGCCCGTCGTCCAGTGGCCGGACGCGAAGGAGGAGAAGGGGACCATCGTGCCCGCGGTGTTGCGCACGTAGAGCTTCTCCAGGTCTTCCGGCAGCATGCGGTGAGGAGCATCCGCCTGCACGTACACCCGCTTCACGCGACCCCCCTGGATGAAGTCGTTGACGTACGCGCTGCCGAATGCCGCCGAGATCGTGGACTGAATGGAGGTGATCGGCGCGCCCAGGGCGCCGGCCTTCTCCCAGTCCACATCGATCCGGTACTCCGGCACATCCTCCAGGCCGTTGGGCCGGACATTGACCAGACGCTCGTCCTGCGCCGCCATGCCGAGAAGCCGGCCGCGCGCCGCCATCAGTGCTTCATGGCCCAGGCCGCCGCGATCGAGCAACTGAAAATCGAAACCCTTGGCCTGCCCGAGCTCGATGACCGCGGGCGGCGGAAACGCGAACACCATGGCGTTGCGGATCCGGGAGAAGGCCTGCATCGCCCTTTGCGCGATGGCGAGGGCCTTCAGGTCGGCGCGATCGCGGAGGTCCCAGTCCCTGAGCTTCGCGAACGACAGGCCCACGTTCTGTCCCCGCCCGGCGAAGCCGATGCCGGACACCGTCATACAGGACTCGATGGCTTCCTTCTCCTCCTCGAGGAAGTACTCCCTGACGCTGTCCATGACCCTGTCGGTCTGCTCGAGCGTCGAGTTCGCGGGCAGCGTGGCCTGGACCATCAGCATTCCTTGATCCTCCTCGGGGAGGTAGGCCGTGGGCATCCGCTGGAACAGGTATCCCATCGCCCCTACGATGATGATGAAGAGGATCAGGGAGGGCATTCTCCGGGAGAGCGACTGCCCCACGAGCCGCATGTACCGGTCCCTGGCCCAGAAGAACATGCGGTCGAACCACCGGAAGAACGGCCGCAGGAGCCACACTCCTCCCTCCGCCGGCTGATGCCCCTTGGCCACGGGCTTGAGAAACGAGGCGCACAGGACCGGCGTCAGGATCAAGGCCACGGCCACCGAGAGGAGCATCGACGCGATGATGGTCACCGAGAACTGGCGGTAGATGACGCCCGTGGATCCGGTGAAGAACGCCATGGGGCCGAAGACCGCCGAGAGCACCAGGCCGATGCCGATCAGGGCGCTCGTGATCTGCCCCATGGACTTGGCCGTGGCCTCCCTGGGCGGAAGCCCCTCCTCGTCCATGATCCGTTCAACGTTTTCCACCACCACGATGGCA
>JBFZCA010000032.1:0-7109 GCA_041308205.1 Planctomycetota bacterium
AGCGGCGTCCGTCCGCCTCGAACCGCCGCCTTCAACGGGCGCTCGCCGCGGTCACGGCGATCAGGCACGGCACCCCGCAGCGCTCGGGGCCGTAGATCATGTCGATGGACTCGATCTCCGCATCCGGATGCGGGTTGTCCCACTGCATCGCGTAGGCCGCCGCCGACACGTCGCCGTCTCCGTAGGGGCGCGTCCAGGCAAGCTGCGCTCCGGGCAGCGCAGCCGGGTGCTTCTGCCGGTAGTCATCGATGTGCACCTCGCTGACAACGGGAATCTCCTCCGTCGCTCCCCCGGCATAGCGCACGACGTACCGGCACATCTCCGGTTGCGCGCCTTCGCGCCGTTCGCGATCGTTCAGGCGGCGGTCGACGCGCGCCGTGTGCAGGAAGAACAGCGCGCCGGCCTTGCGCCCCACGGGAACGGCCTTGATCTCGGCGGGAAGATTCCCGGGCACGCCCTTCCCCCCCAGCATCAGCACCTGCGGCACGGGCGAGGTCGGCATCTCGTAGATCACGAACGGGACGCCGGCCAGGACATGCTCCCCGGCGGGCAGGTCCTCGAACGTCCGGCCGGCATCCCCGAACCATCCCCGCGCATCCTTGTACGTCGTCGCCTTGGTGTGTATGTCGAGCGGCGTGTAGGCCGCGCCGGCGCCCACGATCACCGTGCGTCCGCCGGAGAACGGGGCGTTGAGATTGCGCAGCACGGCCGCCAGGATCGCACGCTTCTTGGTCTGATTGACCGGCACGGCCTCGCGCTCCCGGAAGTCGACGTTGCACAGGACGACGCCCCCGCCGCCCTTGTCGTACCGGACCAGCCCGCCCACGTTGAGCATCGGCTCGACCGCGGCGTGCCAGGCCGCGCTCCGCATCACCTTCAGCGCGATGTTGTCGATGCCGATGTTCGGCCCTTTCGCGAAGTCCGGCCGCCACTGCGCGAGCTGCACGGTGACGCGCCGGGCGCGGCGCGGCGGATCGATGGCGAAGGTCTGCGCGTCGCCGCCTGCGTCCAGCTCGAACTCCACGCGTTCCTTGCCGTCGAACACGAGCGCGATGCGCGTGGTCGGGCTGTAATTCACGGACTGGTCGTGCGTGTACTCCACGATCGTCTCTTCCGACGGGAGCTCCAGGCGGATCTCGTACGGCGCGCCGTCCTTCGGATAAGGGAAGTCGATGATCAGCGGCCAGCCGTCCGACCCCGTGAACCCGTTGACGATGTTCTCGAAGGCGAAGAAGTCGCTGCGCGCGAACGGGGCCATGTCCTCGAGGTCGACCACGTGCGTGAACATGTCGGACACGACGTACTCATCGGCCGTCCAGCCGAAGATGCGCCGGCCCGACAGGAGAACGATGTCGCCCGCCGTCAGTCCGGCGGTCAGGGGATGGCGACGCGGCGGAAAGGAGACGCGTTCGCGTTTGAACGGCCGCATGACGTGCGCAACTCCCACGATCCGGTTGAAGTCGGCCAGCCCTTCCGGCGCCACCCCGCACAGGAAGAGCGTCCCGCCGCGCCGCCAGAAGGCCTCGAGCGCGCTCGCGGCATCGGCCAGTCGCTTCAAGTGCGCGGGCGTCGCGCGGACGAGAACGATCTTCTTCGTCGCGTCCGCAATCGCGGCCAGCGGTTCGTCAGCCGCGGCATACTGCAGCCCGATCGCATCCAGCGCCGTCTCCAGCGGTCCGCCCGCATCGACCACGGCCACCTCGGCGTGCTCTCGGCGGTAGCCCAGCCCCGTCCGGATCAGGTTCACGAGGAGATGCTGCGCCGCGGCGTTGACGTCCAGCCGGCCGCCCATGTCGAGCTGGCACAGATACATGATGCCCTCTCCGACGGGCACCTCGACCAGCGCCGAGTACTCGAGGCGCGGCCCGCACTGCACGAGGCTCTTGGCGCCGCGCGTCGGCTTGATGTACGCGCCGCGGAACACCTTGTGATCCGGTCCCCACGTGAAGAAGTCCTTGTTCTCAAGCATGCGGAACGCCGCATGTGATGGATCCTCGATGAAGGCGGTGCAGCCGTCGGCGGCGGGAACCGCCTGGCCGAAATCGCTCTGCCTGGTGCGCGGCGCGAGCCGCATCCGGGCCGGTATCGCCTCGTACTTCAGCGGGAAGGACTGATCCAGCACCACGACCGCCCGCCCTTCGGCGGCAAGGGCCGCACACCGAGGCGACGTGCTGTCCGCCTCTCCGATCGCATCGCGTCCGACCACGATGACCTTCGCGGCATCGGAGAGCGCATCGAGCGACGCGACCTCGCGGCACGGAATGCCGAGACGCCGCAGCGCGGCGGCCGTCCCGCCCGCGGGATCCAGGAGGGCCACGGCGGCGGGATCGATGCCATCGGCGCGCGGCGGGGGGAGAATCGACACCGCCTTGGCGTCGGTGTAGACCTCGTCGCCGTTCACCTGCAGCGACAGGCGCAGCACTCCCTCCGTGCGCGCCGCGACTGCGGGCATCGCGATCTCCTCATCGAACTTTTCCGCCGTGCCCGGCGCCACCGCATGCGTCGTCGTGCGGCTGTAGCATTCCTCGCCATCGACCAGCAGGCGGCGCGAGAACGTGATGGGGTCGGCGTACCGCGTGTCGTTGAAGATGCCGAACGTCCGCGTGACGCGCCGCGACGACCCGAACGTCCAGTCCCACTGCCGGACGAACACGGCCCGCGGGTCGTTCGCCCCCCACTGCGCGGGCCCCCCGTCTCCCCCGAGCCAGAAGTGCCAGGCGGCGTAGTGGCCGCCCCAGCGGTACCCCTCGTTCAGCATGCGGTAGATCAGCGCCACCGCGCCACGCGTCCCCGCCTTGCCCTGAAAGGCCGCCTCGCCGCCCCACATGGCATAGTCGGCCGGGTTGATGCCCGTGGCGTACCAGTCCTCGCCGATGAACCGCGGGCGCATCCGATCCCACGTCCAGCGCCCGCGCCCGCCGCCCTCAACGAACGGCTCGTAGGCCAGGTCGGGGTAGCGCGTGTCGAGCGTGGCGACGTAGTGATCGCCGTGGACGCTCAGCGTATCGGCCTTCGTCGCGCCGCCGCCGTCGATCATGACCGCCCGCGTGGGGTCGGCGGCCCGAACGGCATCGTGCGTCTTGGTGATCTCCTCCTCGTAACGATCCATGGCGGGCGAGTTCCCGAGCAGGTTGATCAGGTTGATGAAGGCGAACTCGTTCTCGATCGTCCAGAGCTGGATCGAAGGATGGTTGCGTTCGCCCTTGACCTGCGCGACGCACTGGTCGCGCCAGTTCTGCATCAGGGCCGGCTTGAGCTCCGAGCCGCCCTGCTGCCGGCGCGTCTCCGCGTCGTGCTCGCTGAACTGATAGCCGATCTTCTCGCCGTCCAGCGTGGTATTGCGCCGCACCACCACGCCGTGGCGGTCGCAGAACTCGAGCGCCGCCTCGGGTTCCAGCCCCAGCCAGCGCGTGTCGTGGCCCGCTTGCCCCGCGGTGCTCATCCGCATCGTGCGCTGATGCGTGCGGCGGTACGCCTCCAGCCACGCCTCGGGGCTCGACCGGACGCCGACCAGGTCCGCCCACATGTGCCAGACCACGCCGTTCAGCGTGAACTTCGTCCCCTCGCAGCGCCACTCGCGGAATCCGAACAGCGTCTCGCTCGCGTCCGCCGCCGCTCCCGCGACGACGATCGTCGCGCGCAGACGGTAGAGATGCGGACTGTCCGGCCACCAGAGCGCCGGCGTTTCCCACGCGGCGGAGAGGTTCAGGACTTCCGTCCCGCCCGCGCGGACGCGCACCGGGGCGGGCGGAAACGTTGCGGCGACCGTTCCCGCATCCTCGCCGACCGCTTCCCAGCGGATCTCGCCCTCGGCATCCCGCCCGCTCGAGTTGCGCAGCGTGATTTCGGCGTCCAGGCGCTTTCGCGCGACCGACGGCTTCACGAACACGGAGGCGGCATACACGCTCCCGGCCGCCACCAGCGATGGCGTGCCGAGGATGCCGGACTGCGGGCAGTTCCACACGGGGTAGTCGAGGTCCTGAAACCCCTCGCTGAAGAACTTGACGGGGATATTGAACGTCCTGCGCAGTTTCAAGGGACGGGCGGGGTCGGCCGACCGCCCGTAGTACGCGTCGCGGATGCCCACCATGATCTCGTTGACGGCGCCGGCGCGGATGCCCGCGGTGACATCGATCTGGAAACGCGCGAAGGGGTTCTTCTCGAAGCCGCAGAAGACGCCGTTGACGTACACCGTCGTGTTCAGGTTGTTGCAGGGGAAGTCCAGGAAGAAGGCGAGGCCGGCCATGGCGGCGGGCACCTCGACGCGTGCGCGGTACCACAGCCGGTGAGCGAACAGGAGGTCCGGGCGCAGGACGTTCTTGTCGCCGGGCACGGCGATGGCCGTCCAGTGCGGCGCCTGCGGGAAGTCGGACATCGGCGCGGCGACGGGGCCCGGGAGCTGCTCGTCATGGCGGCAGACTTCCCATTCCCCGGCGAGCGGCAACGAGACGCGCCGCGCCGGCGCCGCCGGTTCCGCCATCCGGAACACCGCGGCGGCTGCCTGCCGATCCCGCGCATCGCGGCCGTCCTCGTCGGGCTTGAATCTCGATCGGGGAACGAACGGGCCTTCCGAGAGGCACAGGGCATCGCAGGCGAACAGGATCCGCTGCGGCTGCCCCTTGTCGTCCGCGACTCTGGGCAGCCTCAGCTCGAGGGTGTGCGGCCCCGCGCCGAGCGTCCGGTCTCCCATGTGCAGCCACGCGACCTCGCACCAGACATCGATCTCCATGAGATCCGTGGTGAGCGCCTCGGGGGCGACCCGCTCCCACGAGCCGCCGTCGATGCGCCAGTCGAAGACGGAGCGAACGAATTCGAAGCCGATCCTGCTCCACACCTCGTAGGATGCCTCGCGCGCCGCTTCGAACGCGTACGCGATGCGGACGCCCTCCTCGGGCACGTCGCGCTTCACCTTGTCCGCATCGAGGCTGCAGTGAAGCCACGTCTCGCCGGAGAGGTACCGCGCGTTGCCCCAACCGCCCCGCTGCATCTCGATGCTGGTCGAGGAAGGCTCCTCCCCCTCCAGCCAGACATAGGCGGGCCGGGCGGCGGCGAGGGCTTCGTGCGCGCCGAGCACGCAGCCGGCTGCCAGCGCCACACGTAATACGGTGCCGTGGGATCGGTGTCTCACTCGTTCTCTCCTCGCTGCGCACGCAGCTCTCTTCGCGCCGGGAAGGGACACGGTGTCCCGGCCGTCGATGCATGCCGCCATCGACCCTTCCATCGTAGCTGAACGCCGCGCGACCGCCACGGCCCGGCGCTCAGGGGCTTTGGCCGTTCCACGCGAGTGCACGCGGATTCCCCGCGAGCCGCGGCCGCGCGCCGAATGCGACGGGCGCGCGGCCGAGTTCGCCCAGCCGGACGAGACCGGCCGCCCACGGCTATCCCCGCGCCACGATGGACATCGACATCCGGGTCAGGCCGTCGCCCGAGAATTCGGATGCCGTTCTACGGGCGCTGCGCCGTTTCGGAGCCCCGCTTCAGAATCTCACGAGGGACGACCTTCAGGCCGAAGACACGATCTTCCAGATCGGAGTCGCACCGCGGAGGATCGACATCATCACGGGAGCGTCCGGCCTCCGGTTTCAAGAGACGTTCGAACGCGCGATGGTCGTGGACATCGAATGCCTCGAGGTGCGTGTCCCCTCGATCGCCGATCTCATCCGCAACAAGCGCGCCTCGGGAAGCACCAAGGACCTGGCCGACGCCGAGGCGCTGGAAGCCCTCCGGCGCTCCGAGACTCCGGGCACATAGCGAATCTCGCCGGCAGGCCGCGAGCGGCCGGTGAGTCGATAGTTGCGATCCGATCGGCGGAGGATCACACTGTCTCTCGATGCGCATCCAGGAACCGGAATTGCCCACGAAGCTGACGTTCGAGGCGCTTGAAGCCTGCAGAGCCGCGCTGCGGGAATATGATCGCCGGCGCATCGAAGCCGGGGAAGCCGCTCCCGCCCAGGTTCAGGCCGAGAACCCCGTGATACCCTGGCCGCGCCGGGCCGGAGTCCTTCGTTTTCCGCAGGCGGAGCACGAGCGGGAATGACCGAGACCGACCCCGCCTGCCGGGTTTCTGATTTCGCCGAGCTTCTCTGCCGCGAGCCGCGGCTCCCCTTCCACGCGCTCCTCGAACGTCTGCCCGCGGCGCTCGCGCACTGAACTTGCGAAGAACGAGGACCGCGCGAGAACCGCCGTCCGTTGACCTTGACGGAGGTGCGGTTCTCTCGTCCGTTCAGCCCTTGATCTTCGAGAGGGCCTCTTCGGCCTCTTTGGCGACCCCCGGTATCTCGTCTTTCGCCAGCTTCTCGAGTGCCGGGATCGCATCTTTGGCGTCGGCCCCGATCTTGCCGAGTGCATTCGCGGCGCTCAGGCGCGTGCTCCCCGATCGGTGACCGAGCAATCCGATGAGCGCCGGCACGATCTCGGAGCTCGCCAGGCCCGCCTCGCCCAGGGCATAGGCTATGTCCATGCACTCGCCGCCGTTCCTGACGCGCAGCTCCGCCCTGAGCGCCTCGAGCAGAAGAGGCGCGCATTCGCGCGCCGCGCCGGACTTTCCGAGCCCTCGGGCCGCGCTACGCCGGGTCGCATCGTCCGCAAGCGTCTTCTTGAACACGTCGATGCACTCCTTGGCACGAGGATCGATCCACCCAAGCGCGCGCACCGCTTCGTCTCGAATGCGCGGATCGGGGTCCGATGCGCAGGTCAGAATCCTGGGAACTGCGCTCCCGGCTCCCGCGTGGAATCCTGCCAGCGCGCGCAGCGCGCTGATGCAGACAGCGGTTCTGTCGCCAAGCGCTCTTGTCAGGGCATCGACCGCCTGCTGCAGGTCGTGATTATGCTGTCCGATCTGTCCCAAGGCATCCGCCGCCGCGCAGCGTACCCGCGCATCCTTGTCGCGAAGGAGCGACCTGATGAGCGGCGGCGCCGCGTGCTTCGCGTGCTTCAGGAAATGGCTCAGCGCGTAGGCGCTCGCCATCCGCATGCTGGCCTCCGGATCCTGCAAACCCTTGGCGAGGGCGGCGATCGCCCTGGGCGACGCTTTCCCCACACTCCCTCTGGGAGGAACCGTTCTTCCGTTCGCCAGACCGCCGATTGCATTGGCTGCCCCGACCCGTTTC
>JBFZCA010000033.1:0-12148 GCA_041308205.1 Planctomycetota bacterium
GTGCCTTCGTGTCTTCGTGGCCTTTCTCGTCTTCCATTCGCGCGGCTGCCCCCGCGTCCGGGGAGAACGGAAGGACGATGCCACCAAGACACGAAGACACCGAGGATCAGCGGTGAATCACCGCGCGCTCGGTGTGCACCCGAGACTCTTCGTGTCTTCGTGGCCTTTCTCGTCTTCCATTCGCGCGGCTGCATGCCCCGTGAGACCTCAATCCGCCGGCAGGCGCATCATCTCGCGCCGCAGCGCCTCGAGCTCCGCCTCCTGCTCGTCGCTGAACGATCCCAGGCGGTGGGCGTACACGTCCATCCACGTGACGAGTCGTTCGAGATCCTGCGCGCCCAGCGCCACTTCCCCGTGCGCGGCCGTGTCGCGCAGCGCCGCCAGGAGCCTGCTCTTGCGCGCCGGCATGTCGCCGGGCACGGACACATCCTTCTCGAAGGCGAGCCGCTCCAGATCCCTGTCCGCGAAGGCTACGAGGGCGTCGTAGGCGCCCGGCGGCGCGAGATCGAGGCGGCGGGCCCGCTCGTCCTTCGAGCCCGGCGCATGACACGCCGTGCAGTGCGCGTCGAGCACCGGCTGCACGAGCGTGTCGAAGCGAAGCGGCCACGTCCCCGGCGGGCCCGGCGCGATGGTCGAGGGGGCCTGCGCGAGAGCGCGGGGAAGCCCCGTCGCCGGCGGCGCCGTGTCGCGCGGTTCGTGGCAGCCGATGCAGCCCAGCGTCCGGCCGGGCTGGACGTAGGTCAGCGTGCGCATCGTCTGCACCGCGAACCCGTCCCGGTCGAGCGCCTGGAAGAAGAGCGGGATGCCGGAGGGAACCCGGAAGTACGCCGAGCCGTCCTCGCGGACGGGAACCGTGCCGAGGATGTACTTGCCCGGGTCCTCGCTCGACACGCCGAGGTTGGGCGTGTTCATGAAGGGCTGCGGCTTGGGCGGAACGCCGATGATGCGCAGCTTCGCGATCGCGCCCCGCGGCACGCCGGGCAGGCCGCGGTACACATCCTGCAGCAGAAAAGAGCCTTCCTTCGGACCGTCCCGGGCGACCGCATCGGGAATGACCGGCGGCCGCGGCCGGGCCTTGACGGGAATGGGCGTGACGCTGGAGATGGCCGGGTCGCGCCAGAGAAGCTCGAGATTGCCGAACGCATCGTAGAGGTAGATCCCCGAGGCGTTCACCGGGTTCCGGTCATCGGCGATCTGGGCGCTGCCCGCGTGCGGCGGAAGCCGGCGGTCGCTCCACGCGACCAGATGGTAGGTTTCGGACAGCGGCCACGGATTCGCATAGTACGCCGCATCCCACCCCTCGCTCTCCGGGAACTTGACCTCGGGCGAGATGCGCGTGAGCGGGCGCTCCCCCTCGGTGCCGTGCGCGCGATCGAGGAGCGCGAGCGAGCCGCCCGTGATGGAGTGGTGCGCGGACGCGGTGAAGACGAGCTTCGTCGAGCCGGGAATCGAACGCGCCTCGAACACGCACTGGGGCGCCTTGGTGAAGTTCCCGTACACGAGCTGCGGGTTGGCGCCGTCGGGGTTGGTCGACCACAGGCTCATGAAGGGGCCGTTGAAGCGGTCGATGTAGTCCCATCGTGCGTAGAGCACGCGGCCGTCGTCGGCCACCGACGGCGTCCACTCGAAGTTCTCGAACGCGCTGATCGGCCGCAGGTCGCTCCCGTCGGGCTCCATGGCGTGCAGCGTGAAGACTGCGCAGGGGCGCATCGCGTCGCCGCCGCAGCGCACGTAGCTGTCGGGGTGCGTCGCGCGGGTCGTGGCCTGCGCGCTCGCCGCGTCGCTGCGCAGGAACCGCCCCTTGCGGGTGGAGAGGAACGCGATCGACCCGCCGGGAAGGTAGCGCGCATCGAAATCGTCGTAGCGCCCGCGCGTCAGCCGGCGAACGTTCGCGCCGTCGAGGTCCATCTCGTAGAGGTTGTAGAACGCATCCTCGGGGAGCGCCTCCTTGTCGACCTTCTGCATGCCGCTGACATGCGCAAAGTGGCGGCAGTACGCGAACAGGACGCGCCGGCCGTCGTAGGAGAGGTCGGGCCCCTGGAAGCTGCCCGCGGGCCAGCCTTCGGTCAGGCAGCGGGCGCGCGGCGCTTCCGTGCGGAAGTCCTCGAGGATGAAGATGCCGCCTCCGGGACGCGACCACCAGCCGTAGTGCTGGTCGGACATGTGCGGCAGCGTGCCGGGCGCGCGCATGACGAAGAGGACGCGATCGAAGTCAAGCAGGGGATTCCGCACGGCGAGCGCCCGCACCGCGGCGCGGGCATCGAAGTAAATGCGCCGGCGGGCGTCCGCGGCCGCGCCGGAGCCCAGGGCGTCCCATGCCGCGCGGGCGGCGCCGAACGCCGCCAGGGAGGGCGCGACATCGACGCCCATCGCGCGCAGATCGCCGGCGAGCTTCGCGCCCCGGGCGAGGACCGCGGGAACGTCGTGCCCGCGGCCGCCGGCATCCCCGTGGCGCACCGACCATTGGCTGGTCGAGCTCTGCGCGGCCGGTGTGCCGCGGGCGATGTTCTGCGGGGCGCCGTGCCGGTAGATCTCCACCTCATCGAGGTGGAAGTACGAGCGGCCGGCGAGGGCAAGCCTCACAAAACGCGCGGGCTGTCCGCCGAGCGCGACCGCCAGCGGTTTCCCATCGGCGTGCCCCAGGAACACGGCGCCATCGTGCCGGTAGGCCTCCCGCCACGCCGCGCCGCCGCCGGAGAGAAGGACCATGATCCGCGCGTTGCGCTCCGCGAACTCGGTGCGGTTGTAGAGGACGATGCGATCGAGCGGCACGACGTCGCCCAGATCCACCTGCCACCAGGGATCGTCCTCGATCTCGGTGTGAAACCCCCACGCGCCGTTGATGACGCCATCGAGGGCGCCGGCGGCATCCTCGGCGGGCGTCACGGCGCCCGAAGGCGCCTCGCGAAGCGCGGACTGGCGCTCCCAGTCGCGCTCGAAATCCTGGCGGGAGAGGACGAAACGAGCCCAGGCTGCATCGCCCGCGAGGAGGCAGCCCGCAAGAAGCACCGGGAATGCGCGCATAGGGTCTCCGGGGAACAACGAGACGCGGCCACAGGCGATAGGCTGGAGGCTGGAAGCTAGAGTATCTCCAGCCTTCTGCCTACCGCCTCGATGCTACTCCACCGCCCCCGGGGAAGGCAACCGCGCCCGCGGTTAGGGCTCGCGAGGTACAGGCCGCCCTCGGCCTCGAGCCACGCCCGTGCGAGCGCCGTCTTGCCCACCTGCCGCGGACCGCGCCATCGCCGCCGCTTCCGCGACGGCGCGCCTGCTCCCGCCTGATCCCGCGCACGGCGTCGCTCCGTCGCGCTCGGTCTCCCGCCCGCTCACCGCGCGCAGGCGTCGAACCGCGCGCAGCCCAGCGCCGTTCCCGTGTCGACGCCGCAGGTCCCGAAGGGCGGCGCGGGCGGCGCGCCTCCGTTGAAGAGATAGGCCAGAAGCACGATCGCATCGGCGACGTTCACGCGGTCATCGCCGTTGATGTCGGCGCTGTCCATGCACGCCGGCTCCCGGCCCAACGCGAAGAGGTACATGAGAATGTTGATCGCGTCGCCGACCTGAAGCCTGCCGTTCTGGTCGATATCGCCGCGCGTGAAGAGCGCGCCCAGGAAGCCCCCCGGCGTGCCGCCGCGCGAGGCCGACCGCGCCCACAGCTCCGGGCGGTCGTTGTCGACGAATTCCTCCTCGGGCGTCGCGAGCTCGATCGAGTGGCCGCGCCACTGCTCGGGCCACGCATCATCGCTGCCGTAGGACAGGAAATCCACCACCGCGGGGTAACTTGCGGCGCCGCCCGCGTCGTAGACCCGCAGCGCCTCGCCGCGGTTGTCGAGCCTGCCCGGGAACGGCCCGAACGCCGCCAGGTCGTAGCGCGCCTGGAACGCGGCCGGATCGCGGGCGACGATCGCAATGCCGCGCGCGGGAATCGTCGTCGCCCGCGGAAACACGTAGCCGATCGGCGTGATCGACCACCCCGAGGCATCGACCGCCGCGTCGGACGGGTTGTACAGCTCGATGAACTCGAGCGTTTCCTCGGCGCCATCGGGCATCGCCATGATCTCCGTGATCCGCAGGCGCGGGTGGGCGGCGATCTGGGACGTGAAGTAGGGCAGCAGGCGGCTCCGGTGGCAGCTTATCTGCTCCTTCATGATCTCCACGTTGGGAAGCATCTCGGGCGGCGGCGGATTCTCCGCCGCGGGAATGTTGGAAGGATACCGTCCCCACGCGGCGAGATCCTCCGCTTCCTCCTCGCGCAGGAAATCGCACAGATCGTCGATCACGGGATCGAAGCGCGCGCGCGTGCACTTCTCCTGCAGCACGTCCCAGAGCCTGATGAGGTACGCGCGCAGGTAGTAGCCGCCGCCGGCCTTGAAGAAGTAGTACATGAGCCAGTTGCCGGGCTTCTGGCATTGCGCGTACCACTCCGCCGCGTACAGGGGCGACATGGCAAGGAAAGGATCGGGACAGGTCATGTAGTCGTTGAGCGTGCCCACCTCGCGGCCGGGCCCGATCGCATCCATCGTGAAGTACTTCCCGAACGAGAGATCGAGATCCCACGGCAGGAAATGCCAGCGGCCGGTCGCCGCATCCTCGAGCAGGAAATGGTTCTTCGCGGCGCCGTCGAAGTTCCCGAGCGCCACCTGCCCCGCCTGGTAGAGGATCAGCGACTCGGGATCCACGCGCTCCTGGAAGAAGGCGAGCGCGCCCTGGTCCTCGTGCAGCGCATCGATGAAGTCGGCCAGCGGCGCGAAGTCGCCGTCCTGGTTGGTCTCCTTCTGCCAGTACATCGCGTACGTCGACCACGGCGTGTACGCGCTGACGCCGGGGGTGAAGTCGCACGGATCCGGGCCGTGCGGACCCATCTCGGCCTTGAAGAGCTGCCCGTCCCCGTCGAATCCGTTGCGCTCCAGGAACCGGCTGTCGGGATGCTCCAGATACAGGTACAGGCCGTAGTACTCGCCGTTCAGATGCAGCCGCACGTACTCGGTGGCGCACGAGGGCGCGCCCGTGCCCCGCACCAGCTCCCACGCCAAGCGCTCGCGAAGCTGCGCCTTGTCCGTCCACAGGCTGTTGAGATTGGCCTTGCGCAGCCCGTTGAAGTAGCGGCCGTGGTTGAAGCGCAGCTTGAGGTACGCCTTCGGAAGCAGGCACGCGGTGTTGCCGCGCAGGCGCACCGCGATGTGGGGATACACCTCGCCCTCGCACGCGAAGTGGCCGGTCTTGTAGTCCAGGCAGGAGAGGTAGCTGTTGACGATCTCGGGTTCCGTGTCGGGCAGGTCGGGCAACAGGAGATGGTACACGGGCAGCACGGAATCGACCTTGTCGGCGTCGACGTAGTAGCCGAAGCAGGGGCTCAGCTCGTGCGGCCGGGGGTACGCCGCCTCGGCGCCATCCGGCGCGCGCAGCGCGAGCGTGTACAGGAACGCCGTCCCGTGCGCCCGGGGTCCGAGCTTGACGCCCCAGACGCCGTCGCCGGCGCGCCCGTCCTCGTGGGCGCCGTCATCGTGGAGCGGATACTCGGCGTAGACCGCGCCCGCCGCGGTGACGGCTCTCAGGACGGCGGACGCAACCTCGCCGCGCACGCGGGCCGTGATCGCGACATCATCGCGGTCGCCGGGCTCGCGCGGGAAACGGCCGATGCCTTCCAGGAACGGCGGCGCCTTGGCGCGCGCGGCGGCGTTGGCGCGGCCCGCCGTCTGCACGCCGGCGACGTTCACGCGCGCCGTCACCTTGCCGTCGATGTCGGCCGCGGCCCGGACCGCGCCGCGCAGGTGCTTGACCTTCATCCGCAGCGTGTAGGTGGCCGTCCCGACGAGCGGCGCGGTCTTCGCGTACACGGCGCTCGCGCGGCCGCACGCGGCGCCGCAATCCTCGAGCGCGACGAGGCGCAGCGCGCCGCCGCCCCCGCTGCCGCCGTCGGCCGTCCAAACCGATGTCCCGTGGATGCCGAACGGGATCGTCCACCCGGCGGCGCTCCCGTCGAAGCTCCCGTTCGCAAGCAGGTTCACGCCCGGGTCGGCCGCATCCTCGAGCGCGACATCATCCACGATGCACGCACCCTCGCCCTCGAGGTACAGGGCGACGTAGCGCTCGCCGGGGAACAGGCCGGTGCCCTTGCCGCTGCCCTCGACGAAGCCCTCGATCGCCGCCGGCAGGCTCGTCGCCCAGTTGGCGGGGTCCTCCCCCGGCGCGTTGAACGACACTCGCTCCAGGCTGAAGCCGTTGCCGTCGGGCGCCGCGGGCCAGTCCCCCGCGGTGTCGTAGAACACCGCGTCGACGCACTCCCCGGCCGCGTCCAGGAGCGCGATCCTCTCGCTGCTGTTGGAAAGCGCCCCCGCGAAGTCGCCCACCGCGTTCTGGATGCCGAAGCGCAGGCGCGCAAGGGCCGAGTTCCGGCATACGACGAGATACGCGCCGCCCTCGATCACGGTGCCGAGAGGGAACGTGAACACCGCCCCGCGAAGCTGCCAGCCCGAAAGGTCGACGGGCGCCGCGCCGGGATTGAAGAGCTCGACGAACTCCTCGCTCTCGTCGCGATCCCCGAGCGGATGGTAGTGAATCTCCGTGATGGCGACCGCGGGCCGCGTGAACGGCGGAGGACACGGACGGCCGGGCGCCGTGGGATCGCCCGGCGTCGGCGTCTCGCCCACCCACCCCGCGCTCAGACCGCCGGGCGTGTCCGGGCACAGCCGCTGGAGCGAGGCGCCTAGGCCGTCGGCATTTTCGGGCCACGGCGCCAGGTCGTGGTACGCGACCGTGTCGGCGATGCGGTCGGCGCCGTCGCGAAGCACCAGGCGCTCGCCGTTGTCATCCAGCCTCCCCGCGAAATCGCCGACGACGCCGTCCCCGCTCAGGCCGTGGTGCGCGAGAAACCGCGCGCGGTTCCGGCAGACGACGAGACAGCCGCCCGCCCGGATGCCGGTCGCGGACGGGAACACGTAGTCGATCCCCTCCGTGAAGCGCCACCCGGTGATGTCCACGTCCGCAGCGCCCGTGTTGACGAGCTCCACGAATTCGAGCGTCGAGTCCTCGGCGGGCCCGGGATTGTAGTGGATCTCGTTGACGGCAACGCCGCCCCGGAGGAGTCCGGTCGTGCAGGCGAGCAGAACCGCGAGGCGCGCAGGACGGCACGGACTCGCGGAGCGCATGTGTGCCTACCTTCCGGCGCACTGCGGACTCGATGCGGCGCACGGCACGTCGTCCGGCGTCGGATCGCTGCCGCACGCGTCGAACGGCGCGCTCGGCGCGGGGCGGCTCGCGAAGAGATACCCGAGCAGCGCGATCGCGTCCGCGATGTCGACCTTGCCATCGTCGTTGATCTCGGCGGCATCGAGGCACGCGGGCCCCTCGCCCGCCGTGAAGAGATAGCCGAGCAAGGAGATCGCATCGCCGATGTTCACGCTGTCGTCGCTGTTGATGAATCCCCGCTTGAAGCTCGCGCCGCAGGCGAGCGCCGCGCAGAGCTCGACCGAGACCGGCGGCGAGTTCGCGGCGGCGGTGTCCTGACTCACGAGGAACCAGTAGTCGCCGGCCGCAAGATTCGCGCCTCCGATGACGATCGTCTCGGCGCCGGGGCCGGACGTCGCATTCTGGAAGATGAGGCCCGGGGCGGCGCCGAAGTCGGGCAGCCCGGTGGCGTCGATGATCGGGATCGCCGCGCCCGGGTTGCAGTACAGGAGGAAGTCCGCGGTCTCCTCGCCGGGCACCGTGTTGGCTTGCGCGATCGTCACCGCAAGCCCGGCGCCCGGGCACGCCGCGAGTGCGTCGGGCGTGACGGTCACGCGGTACTGGACGGCGTCGGGCATCTCGTTGGTGGGAGCCGCGGGGGTGTAGTAAATCCCCGGAAGCGTCTTCACGATGCAGTCTTCATCGCCGATGGGAAGGTCCTGGAAGCAGGCATTGAAGCGCACCGTGATCATGGCATCCTCGGCCGCCGCGGTGAGCCCGAACGCCTCCACATACAGGGGAAATCCGCCCCCGAGCACGGTCAAGCAGGCTTCCTCGTAACCGCCGAACGCATCGAGGATCATCACATCGGCCAGGAAATAGCCCTGGTCGTCCACGGCGATCGGAAGGCCGGCGCGAGCGGCGAGGAAGAACTCCGTGGCAAGCGCGGCAGGCTCGAGCGTGACGAGGAGATTGGCGACGCCCGTTGCGGGAATGTCGATCACGCACTGCTCGCCGAAATCGAAGCTGCCCGCCGCGACGAACGCCTCCATCGTCTTGATCCGGCTCACGCCGTCCGCGATGGTGTAGAACACGCCGTCGACGCAGGCTTTCATGCCGACCGGACCTCCGGGGTAGCCCGGACGGCTTATCAGCGCGAAGTAGTAGTCGCCCGCGGCGATCGGCGAGCCGTCCGCGTTGAAGATGGGACATTCCTCGTAGGCGGCGGCGCTGAAACTGGCCCAGTCGTATTCCACGTAGCCCGTGCCGCTGCCCGGCGGGTCCTCGACGAAGCCGACCTCCTGCCCGTACCTGACCACGACATCGAAGTTGTTGGCGTTGTAGTCGGCGGGATCATAGACGTAGACCATCAAGTCGTTGCCGCCGACGGGCACCACGACCCTGAACTGTATGTTCATGAAGATCGAGGGGGAGGTGACCTCGGGCACCTGCACCGGCACGATACTCTGGCAACTCACATCGATGATGTCGCGCGAAGGCTTGGGCTCGTGCACGAAGCGCCCGAGTTGATAGGGGCCCAGGTCCTCGCCCGCGGCGGTGAGGCACGCCGCCATGACCGCCACGAGGCCGCTCATCCACTTCGTCCGTTTAGACATAGCTCCGCTCCCGCGCCATCGGCCGCCCTCGCCGCGCGAATCCCGGGGCCGTGTGCGCCCCGCACGTTACCGGTAACAACACCAAGTGTAAACCCGGGCCTGTTCGACAGCAAGGATCCGTCGCGGCGGCGAGCGGCGGGGGGTCTGCCGCCGCCGGCGCAACTACAGGCAATGCAATCGGTTGCGGCGACCGCACGCCGCCGGCGGCGGCAGACCGGACCGGACGCCCCGCCCGGGCGATGCGTTCCGGCGCGCCGATGCTATCCTTCTTATGGCAGCCCATGGGGAAGGCCGCCGCCGCACGCATTCACCTTGCGACGAAGGAGTACGCCCGTGAATACCCAGGTCGGACTTGAGGTCTCGCTCAGCGAACTCGCGGGCGCCTACGAGAAGCTCGCGACGCTCCCGCCGCCGAGCCTCGATCTCACGCAGGAGACGCGGGCCCTCGACAGCCTGCTCGACGCCGGTCACGAGCTCGTGTCTCTCGAGCCGTCGATGGTCCCCCTCGTGTGCCAGATGGTGCTCAGAGAGCTGGGACGCTTTCCCGAGGCGCAGCGCGAGAGCCTGATGTTCGAGACGCTCGCCATGACGCCCCCCGAGGACGAGACGATCCTCCGCATGCTGGTCGAGCGCATCTCCCCGATCAGGATCGTCAAGTGGCTGCTCGAGCATCCGGAGCCGACCGGCGCATCCATGGTCAAGCGCCTGGAACGTCTCTTCCGCAGCGTGCCGCCGCACGCCCTCGGCGGGCTCCTGGAAGACCTGGTCCGCCTGGAGAGCGCGCATCGCGCCGTCGTCTCACAGGCGCTGTGCGTGGTGGGAACGCGCATCGCCCACCTCCTGCGGCCGGTCTGCGAGAACGCGCTCAAGTCCGATGCCGCGCGCCTCCTCGGCCAGTTGCTGCTCGTCGGCGACAGGGCCGTCGCACCGCTGGTGAGCCAGTTGCTCCGGCGCATCGACCAGTCCGAGCTCGCGCTCATCGAGTCCGGGATCGCGCTGCTGAGCACGGCCGGCGATCGCGCGTTCGTCGCATCCGTGGAACCGTATCTGAACCACCCCAGCACGCTGCTGCGCATGGCGGCGGCGAACGCGATCGGCAAACTCGGGGGCGCGCTCGCCTGCGAGCACCTCGAGCGCATCATCAAGCAACGAAGCGCCGGCAACGATGAGCGCAAGGCGGCGCTCACCGCGTTGGCGTCGATCGACTCGGAGGAGGCGCGGCGCCGCCTCCGGAAATTCGCGCGGTCCGGCTTCTTCGGGAGCTTTCCGGAGCCGCTCCGCGCCCATGCCGCAGCTCTCCTGGAGACGCACAATGCTCAAGACCGTCATCCGGCAAACGCCTGAGATCTCCCTGCTGCACGCACTGAACGCGGCGATCGATTCGTTCGCGACGTTCGCCCCGGAACACGTGCGCTGCGTGGACTGCGTACGGCGGCTCCTCGACCGGCTGCAGGCCCTGCATGCGGCGCGCCCGACCGGCGTCGCCATCACCCGCATCGAGCGCGGTTTCGCCGTGGGCGAGTCGCGCCTTGTCTCCCGCGACTGCGGCCTGGTGCAGCTCGAGGAACGCTTCCAGTCCATGGGCATCAGCCTTCTCGATCTGGCGCCGGGCACCACGCGCGAGGAGCTGTGCATCCTGCTCCAGGTGCTCGCCCGCCGGCTGAGGGACGGCGTGCTCGTCAACCTCGCGCACGATCTCGCGAAGGCCGGCCTCGCGCACGTCTCCGTGTGCACCGAAGCCGTCCAGGTCGACACCAAGACCGCGGCGGCGCTTCCATCCTCCGCCAAGGCCGCCGCCCGGGATGCATGGCCCCTGGCGCGGCACAGCGAGACGACGCTGTACTGGCGCGCGATCGAGCGGACGCGTTCCCTGTGCACGATGATCCGCCTCGGCCAGATACCGAACGCGTACTCCGTCAGGGATGCCGTGGAGTCGTTCCTCCCGGTCCTGCGCAACGATCGCAACGCCCTGCTCCCGGCGGTGTTCATTCCGCAGGAGGGCGATTGGGAGCTCTCGCACGCCGTGCGCAGCGCCATCCTCGCCTTGCGCATCGGCGCCGAGCTCACGGACGATGAGACGTCCCTCAGGCTGCTCGGGGAGAGCGCACTCCTCCACGACATCGGGCTCTTCGCCGTTCCCGTGGAGATCCTGCACAAGGACGGCCCGCTCACGGACGACGAGCGCGCCATCGTCGAGCGCCACGCCATCGACGGGGTGCGGCTGCTCCTGTCGGGCGGCGATTTTCCGCCGGCGGCGGTCGAGGCCGCGCTGCTGCATCACTCCGCGCAGACGCCGGAAGGCTATCCGCACCTGTCGGATACGGCCACGCCGAGCACGGTCGCCAAGATCATCAGGGTCGCCGACGCCTACGAATCGATCATCGGCGTGCGGCCGTACCGCCGCGCCCGTTCGCCGCTGCAGGCGGCCGCGGAGCTCATCCGCGAGGCGGGCGTGTCCTTCGATCGCGCCGTCGTGGGGCGATTCATCCGCACGATAGGGTTCTTCCCGCCCGGCAGCCTGGTGCGGCTTTCCGACGGTTCGATCGCCCAGGTGCGCGCGCACGATCCGGCGCGCATGTTCACGCCGGCGGTCGCCGTGCTCATGGACTGCGAGGGTCGCGCCGTCAATCCCCCGTGCGAAGTCGACCTCGGCGCCGGGGACCGGCCGCCGGCCGTTGCGGAAGGGCTCGCGTGCGAGCGGGAGATGGCGTGCGCCGTCCAGTGACGCAACGCCGCGCGCGGCCGCCGCACGCTCCGGGGCCGCCGCGCGGGACGCACGCTCTTTCTTTTGCCGCCGACATCAGGTAGCGTAGCTTTCTCCGGCCGGCCGGGTCGCATGTTCGGCCCGCACGCGCGCCGGCCCGATTGACGTCGGCCGAGAACGCACCGTGAGAATCGCGCTCAACCATACGCGTTTTTCCCCCGCGGGCGGCGCGGAGAACTACATCCTGCGCCTCGTGGCGCATCTCCTTGCGCGCGGCGACGAGGTCCACTGCGTGGGACGCACGCCGCCATCGCCGAGCGACGCGCGCCTGCGCTTTCACCGCGTGCGCTGCCTCCCGTTTCCCCAGGAGCTCCGGATCCTGAGCTTCGCGTACGGCTCCGCGCGGCAGGTCGCGGCGGGCGGCTTCGATCTCACGATCGGGCTCGGCCGCACCTTCGGGCACGATGTCCACCGCGACTCGAGCGGCGCGTTCGAATCCTTCCGGGAGGCCCTCGCGCCGCGCTTCGCCCGTTCGCGCCTGTACTGCCGCGTGGCCCGGCACATCGAGCGCAAGCTCTACGAGGACCCCCGCCTCATCCACACGTTCACCGTGTCGCGGTTCGTGCGATGCCAGATCCAGGAGCGCTACGGCATTCCCGACGCG
>JBFZCA010000034.1:0-15605 GCA_041308205.1 Planctomycetota bacterium
GAGCTCGTGGATTTTCTCGCAGGCTGGACGACCCTCGACCTTCTCGCAGACGATGTAGGGATATAACGCGAAGTTGTGGATGAAACACAAGGGTACGCGTTCGGCTTTCCCGGGTAGAAGCGAAAGAGCTATGTGTCATCATCCCCAACGTCCTGTCGGATAATTCCGCACGCGGGGCGGCCACGGGGACCGGTTTCTGTTTGCTGACGGCATTGTCGCAGACAAGACCTCACGTGCCCCCTGGTCCGCCGACTGGACCAGCGGCCGTGACAACCTCCTCCTTACGGGTGGCGTAAGCCACCAAGGAGGTCGTATGGAATGGGAGATGATGCGTGGGATGGCCGACGGGCAGGAGCCCGGAGCGGAGGGAGGGCGAAGCCCGACCGGAGGGCCGGGCTCCTGCCCCTCGGCAGCGGCCCGGGAGGCGCTCGCCGCCCTGTCCGCGCCGGACGAGGACGTGCGCACGTACGGGCGGAGCGTCGTCTCGATTCTCACGCTGCCGTGACGCGGCGCGCGCGCCTCACCTGAACGATTGCGGCGGGCGCCAGGCGAGCGCCTCCGCGAGGTGCGCCTCCGTGATCCGCTCGGCGCCGGCCAGATCGGCGATCGTGCGGGCCACCCGCAGCGTGCGCGCGTGGCCGCGCCCCGAGAGCCCGAACGCCGTCATGGCTTCCATGAGCCAGCGCCTGAGCGCATCGTCGAGCTCGGCGGCGGCGTTGAGCGCGGCCTCGGGCGCCGCGGCGTTGAGAACGGACGGGCCGAAGCGCGCCGCCTGGCACGCGCGTGCGGCGCACACCTGCGCTGCCATGGCGCCCGTGTCCATGCCGGGTTGCGGCGAGGCCATGTTCTTCTGATCGAGCACGTTGAGCGCGACGAAGAGCTCGATGCGGTCCATGATCGGCCCCGAGAGGCGGCCCTGATACCGCTTCTGGTCGCCGGGCGTGCAGCGGCAGACCATGGTGGGATGGCCGGTGTAGCCGCAGGGGCAGGGGTTCATGGCGGCGATGAGCTGGAAATCGGTGGGAAAGGTCACGGTGCCGCGCGCCCGCGCGATCGTGACGTGCTTGGTCTCCAGGATCTCGCGCAGGGCCTCGAGCGCGGGGCGGTTGAACTCGGCCAGCTCGTCCAGGAAGAGCACCCCGCGATGCGCGAGCGTCGCCTCGCCGGGGCGGGGGTCGTTGCTGCCGCCGATGAGGCCGGCGTGACTGGTCGAGTGGTGCGGCGCGCGGAACGGCGGCCGCGCGATGGCGCCGGACCCGATCAGACCGGCGGCGCTCCAGATGCGCGTGACGGCGAGCGATGCCTCGGGATCGAGGTCGGGGAGGATGCCCGGGAACCGCTGGGCGAGCATGGTCTTGCCGACGCCCGGGGGCCCCAGGAGAAGCGCGTGGTGGCCGCCGGCGGCCGCAATGAGCAGCGCGCGCTTCGCCGCTTCCTGGCCGATGACCTCGCCGAAGTCGCCGAACGCAGCCCCCCGCGCCGCGGGAGGCTGCAGGCGGGGCGTGACGGCCCCGCGTCCCTCCATGGCCGCCGCCGCGTCCCTGAGCCTCTCGGCGGCGATGATCTCGATTCCCGGGCACAGCGCCGCCTCGGCCGCGTTGGCCGGCGGGACGATGCAGCGGCCGATCGCGTTATCCCTGAGCGCGGAGGACAGGAGCAGCGCGCCGCGGACCGGCCGGAGCGCGCCCGAGAGCGCCAGTTCGCCCACCGCGGCGACGCGCCCCTCGGCGACGCGCACCTGTCCGCTTGCCGCCAGGATCGCAAGGGCGATGGGCAGGTCGAGCGGCGCCCCTTCCTTGCGCTCGAACGCGGGGGCGAGATTGACCAGCACGCGCTGCTGCGGGAACGCGTACCCCGACTGCAGGAGCGCGCTCCTCACCCTGTCGCGGCTCTCGCACACCGATTTCCCCGGAAGCCCGACGATCGTGAACGCAGGCCTGCCCGGCGAGAGCACCACCTCGACCTCGATCGGCCGTCCCCACACCCCGAACGTATCCGCACTCCAGATCTTGTACACCATGGGTCCGTCTTCGCGGGCGCGCTCAGGCGCCCTGCAGGGACGGATGCTGCGGGAAGGCGAGGCCATCGTACGGCATGCGCGCGGCCGCGCCAAGTCGCCGCGCGCCGCGCCCTTTGGCAAGCTCCCCCGCGCACCCTATAATCTATCCTGGTGCGGAATCGTCTATTGCGCGCGGGCTCGCCGGGAGTCGCGCGGGGCCGCACCTTCCGCGGGCGGAGAACGCTGCCATGACGCTGCTGCTTGTTTTCTTTCTTTCCGCGCAGGAACGCGGCGTCCAGGATGCCGACATCGATGCGGCCGTACGCGCGCGCGTGACCGCCATGGCCGAGTGCCGGCTGCCCGAGCTGTGGGAGCACGCCGCCGCCCTGGAGGCCCTCGGCGCGGCGGCGGCCGGCGCGCTGAAAGACGGGCTCAAGAGCGCATCGCCGCAGGTGCGGCTGGGCTGCGCGAAGGCGCTGCTCGGGATCGGCGACCCCGAGGCGGGCGAGAAGGCGCTCAGGGAGGTTGCCGACAGCAAGGCGCCCGCCGAGGCGCGCCTGGCGGCGCTCGTGCTCCTCAGATCGTCGCTCGATGATGCGCTCGCGCCGGTCCTCCAGCGCATCGCGCAGGAAGATGCCGACCCGCACGTGCGCATCGAGGCGGCCCGCACGCTCTGGGATGTGGCCGAGGACCGCTCGGCGCGCGAGCGCATCGAACGCTTCCTGCTCTCGGACGACAAGGCGCTGCGGGAACGCGCCGCCCTGGCGCTCGGGGAGATGGGCTACGTGGAGGGCGTCGCCAAGAAGATCCTTGCCAGGCTCGCGGGCGAGCCGACCGACGATGGCCGTCGCGCGGCGCTGATTCTCAGGATCGAGCGTCTGGCCAAGGAGCGCGAGGCCTCGTCCAACCCCTTCGCCCTGGGGCAGGACGCCCTCGTGCGCCAGAAGGATGCCGAGATCGCGCGGCTTTCCCAGGAGCTCGCGGCGCTCAGGCAGGCGCAGCTTCGCGGCGACACGAACGCGGATCCGCTGCTCGACTGGGTCATGGAGCGCATCAGGGAGAACTACGTCGATGACGCCGAGCTGAACGAGGTGACGCTGCGCGTGGGCGCGGCCAAGGGCCTCCTGCACGTGCTGGACCGCTTCTCGACCTTCATGAACGTCGACGAGACGCAGCAGTTCGAGGACTCGATCAGCGGCGCGTACACCGGCGTCGGCGCGCAGATCTCGCAGGATCGCGACACGGGCCAGCTCGTCATCGTGCGGCCGCTGTACAACGGCCCCGCGTACCGGACGGGCCTGAGGCCGCAGGACCGCATCCTGGAGATCGACGGCATCGAGACCAAGGGCAAGGACATGGTCGAGATCATGCGCCTCCTGAAAGGGAAGCGCGCGACGCGCGTCAAGCTGCAGGTCGTGCGGCGCGGCTGGACGGAGCCGCGCGAGTTCGACATCGTGCGCGCCGAGATCAAGATGGAGAACGTGCGCACGCGGCTGCTCCCGTGCGGGATCGCCTACGTTCGTCTCGACCAGTTCGGCGAGCGCGCGTACGACGAGCTCCTGGAGCGGCTCGATGCGCTGCGGGCGGATGGTTTCCAGGCGATCATCCTCGACCTGCGCGGCAACCCGGGCGGACTGCTCACCGAGGCCGTGAAGGTCGTCGACCTGTTCGTGGCGGAGGACCCGCGGCCGATCGTGACGCAGCGGGGCCGCATCGGCGAGAAGGCGGAGATGAGCCGCAACGTGCAGCCGCAGTACCTGTCCGAGCCGCTCGTCGTGCTCGTCGACAGGACGAGCGCGAGCGCGTCGGAGATCGTCGCGGGCGCGTTCCAGGATTACGACCATCGGGCCGTCCTGGTCGGGGAGAGGACCTTCGGCAAGGGGAGCGTGCAGCGCATCTTCCCGGTGCCGCAGGATCTCGGCGGCCTGGTCGGCGGCAGGTCGGCCCTGCGCCTGACGGTCCAGTACTACTACCTTCCGAGCGGCCGCTGCATCCACACGCGCCGCGACATCGAGGGGCGCGTCATCGCGGAAGGCGGCGTCACCCCGGACGTGGAGATCGCGCCGCCGAGCTGGCCGCTGTGGAAGGCGAACGAGCTGGAGCAAGTGGCCGAGATGCAGGAGCTCAAGGACTACATCCAGCGGCTTCTCGAGCCGGCGCACGCGGCACAGAGCACGGCGCTGCTGCTGGGAGGGGACGGCGGCGATCCGGAGCGGTATCCCGCCTTCAAGGAGTTCTTCGAGAAGATCAAGGGCGCGACGCGTCTCGCGCCCGGCGATGTGCGGCTGGTCCTGCGTGCGAGCCTGTGGCGCGCCTACGAGGATGCGCAGGGCCGCGAGCTGCCCGCCGATTTTCAGGACGACCAGCAGCTCAGGCGGGCGATCGCGGAGATCCTGAAGCGCCTCGGCATCGATCCCGCCAAGGAGCCCGCGTACGCGGGGATCGAAACCGCGGTCCAGGCGCCGCCACCGCCGGCGGAGCGCCCGGCGGAGTGAGGGCGGGGCCGGTCAGTTGCAGGCGGAGCGCGCCAGCCGCCCGCGGCGCTGCCGGTAGCTCACCTTCCAGCGGTCCTTCGCATCGTCGTAGTCTATGTCCAGCTCGACGTCGAAGGCGCGGGCGATGTCGTAGACGGAGCGGAAATCCTCCTTGCGGTCGGATTCCTGCCTGCCCATGAGGTCGTAGTCGATCAGGTTGAAGACGATCTCGCCCCAGTCATCGGTGCGCGTGATGCCCCAGACCGAGAACACCGCGGCGCCGAGCGGTCCGAACTTCGCGAGCGCGAACTGGCGGATGCCATCGAGGAGCTCCATTCCCGAGACGTGAACGCCCGCGGACACGGCTTCGCCGCGGACCTGACGCAGCGTCCAGTCCAGCGCCTCGTAGACGAAGTTGTAGGCCTCGTGGGCGTAGCGCCGGTCGGCGCGAAGCAGCTTCTCGAAGCGCTCGATCGAGGTCAGCGCCGTCTGACTCATGGTCTGTCCCCCAACCTGCCCGCCCCGGCGGGCATCGGTGCGTACGTTCCGGATGATGGATCGGCCGGAAGGCGTGGAAAACTTGAAGCCCCGCGCGGCGGGAAGGGGGGGCGGTCACGCCGCGTTGCGTCTGAGCTCGATCAGGAGGCATTCCAGGAGCAGGTCGGGATGGACGTTGGCCTCGATGTCGCCGGCCGCGATCAGAATCCGCTCGGCCACGTGCAGGACGCCGCGGATGTCGAGCGCATCGAAGATCGTGGGGGTTGCGGCGGCCTCGCCGCACAGGGCCGCCGCGCGGCGCTCGGCATGCGCGAGAAGCTGGGTGCACAGCGCCCGCAGCCGGTCGCGCCGGTCCTCCCCGGGCGCGTAGTCGGCCAGCATCTCGGAATCGAGCTCCGCGCGGCGCGCCGGGTCGGCGAGAAGCCCCTCCAGATCCGGGTTGTCGGGCGGCGGGGGATGCGCGTCCGCCGCGTAGAACGGCAGCCGGTGGCAGCGCGAGATGATGGTCGGGAGCAGGCTGCCGATGCGTCCGGTCGTGAAAATGTAGAGCGTCGCGCCGCCCGGCTCCTCGATGGTTTTCAGGAACGCGTGCGCGGCGGGAAGCGTGAGGCGCTCGATCCGGGAGGCGAAGACCACGCGCCGCGACTCGTAGGCGATGCCGAGCGTGGCGACGAGTTCCCTGACCGCATCGATGTCGATCGTCGCGCGATCCGCGGCAAGCTCGATGAAGGCCGCCGACACGCCCCGCGCGACCTCCCTGCACGGGCGGCAGGCGCCGCAGGGCGTCATGCCGCGCGCCGGCCCCTCGGGGCACACGAAGGCCGCGGCGATGGCGCGGGCGGCGCGGTCGCGCTCCTCGGGGGCCGGTCCCCAGAGAAGATAAGCGTGGGCGAGGCGGTCGGCCGCGAGGGCGCGCGCGAAGTAGTCGCGGACGAAGTCGGTGTTCATTCGCGGCCTCGCCGGGCTGCCGCGCGCCGGCGGCGGCGAAGGAGCGCATAGAGGCGCGTGATGATATCCAGGGAGATCAGGTGTGCCGGTGCGCACGCATCCACGACCATGGCTCGGCCGCGCGCACGGCGCGCGAGCGCGAGAAAACCCGCGCGGACCTCCGCGAGGTAGCGGTTGCCGCGGGCCTCGATGCGGTCGGCCCTGCCGCGCCGGCGGCGCGCCGCCTTCTCGGGCGGGAGGTCGAGGAGAATGACCAGGTCAGGCTCGCGCCCGTAGGTCGCGATCAGGCTGAGCGCGCGCGCTTTCGAGACGCCCAGGCCGAGGCCGCACCCCTGGTACGCCACGGTCGACCAGAAGCAGCGGTCCGAGAGCACGAACTCGCCGCGGGCCAGGGCGGGGAGGATCACGCGGCGGTAGAGGTCGGCGCGCGCCGCCAGGTAGAGGAACATCTCGGCCTCGGGGCCGGGCGCGTGCTTCCGCCGCTCGAGGAGGACCTTCCTGACGGCCTCGGCGACGGGCGTCGTGCCCGGCTCGCGCACGAGCGCGTGCCGCGCCCCCGCGCGCGAGAGGTGCGCCGCGAGCATCGCGGCCTGGGTGCTCTTTCCCGAGCCATCGATGCCTTCGAAGGCGATGAGAATGCCGCGGCGGCGCTGGGTGGTTGCCATGGGAAGGCCATCGTAGCGGCGGGGGCCGAGGGGCGCAACGGGCCTACAGCCTCCGCTTCAGCACCAGCAGCGTGATGTCATCAGACTGGGGCGCCTCGCCTCGCCACGCCGCCACCCGGCTCACGATGTGCGCCGCAATGTCGGCCGCCGGCCGGTCGAGGGCGTGGACGAGATCGGCCGTGAAGCGCGCCTGGCCGTATTCCTCCTCGCGCGCGTTCATGGCCTCGGTGATGCCGTCGCTGTACAGCACGAGGCAGTCCCCGCGCTCCAGCGCGAGCGTCGCCTCCGGCGCGGCGGTGCGGCCGAACCCCGCGCGCAGGCCGAGCGCCACGCCGGGGACGTTGCAGAGCTCGGTCGTCCGCGTCTGCGCGCGAACGATGATCGGCGAGTTGTGGCCGGCGCGCACGAGGCGGATCTCGCCCCGATCCTCCGCGAAGCGGAGGTAGACCATGCTCACGAACATGCCGTCCTTGAGGTCGGGCGTGACGACGTCCTCGACCAGGCCGATGGTTCCGGAGGGGCCCTGCCCCGCCTGGACGGCGAGCCTGAGCAGGCAGCGCGTCATGCTCATGATGATCGCGGCGGGAATCCCCTTTCCCGACACGTCGGCCACCGTGAGCCCCCAGGCGCCCTCGCCGAGATCCAGGAAATCGTAGTAGTCGCCGCCGACCTCGCGCGCGGGGATCCACTGCGCCGCCACATCCCAGGTGCGCAGCTCCGGCGGCCGTTCGGGCATGAGGCCCTTCTGGATCGTGCGGGCGATGCCGAGCTCCTTCTCCATCGCCTTCTGCGCGGCGCGGCGCTCCTGCATGTCCTTGAGGCTCGCCACCATGTGGTTGAAGGTGTGCGCGAGGTCGCCGACCTCATCGCCGGACCTGACCGTGCTCCGGCACTCGAGGTTGCCCGTGCCCACGGCGCGCATGTCGCGGGCCAGGGCGCGGATCGGCCGCGTGAGCAGCGTGCCCAGGAGAATCGACATGCCGGCCGCCACCGCGATTCCCAGGATCACCGAGCGGATGACCTCGCCCCAGAGCTTGCGCTCCGCCGCCTGGATGTCCGCGGCCGAGAGGTAGACGACGATCCGGCCGACGAGGACGCCCTGCCGCAGCATGTCGCTCGTGAAGCTCCTGACGGGGGTCGTCCCTTTCACGCCCTCGTGGATCGTGACGCCGGAGCTGTCGGCCGGGGGGGCATCGAGCTTCCGGCCCTGCGTCCAGGTGAAGCTTCCCTGCCCGGTGAGCGACATGTAGAAGCGGCTCTGATCCTCGGGCGCGAAGATCACGATATCGAGGATGTCGGCGCCCACGGGACTGGCGACGAGCTCCTTGAGCCGATCGTGGACCTCGGCGCGCACGCGGTCCTGGTCGCCGGCGCTCTGCGAGTCCGCGCCCGCGCCGCGCCAGTAGGGCGGGATCGAGGCGGCGAGGTGACGCACGAAGAGCGCGCCGCTCTGGTTCTTGGCTTCATCGAGACGCTGGCGCGAGTGGGCGAAATCGCGCAACCCCTGCCACAGGCTCGCGCCCACGGTGAGGGCGACGAGCGCGACGACGAGCTTGAGCGCGATCGGCAGGCGCACCGCCGCCCGGCGCGGAACGGCGCTCTTGGCGTGCGTGGGCGCGCGCTTCTCGGTGGTCATGGCACCACCGATTATGGCGCGGCCATGGGCTGTAGGCTATAGGCTAAAGGCTATAGGCTGAAGGCTGTAGGCTGAATGCCGTCGTCCATCTACAGCCTCCCGCCTTCAGCAACATCGCGCCCGCGTCGCCGCGCGGATCTCGCCCTCGGCGTTCCTGCGGGCGGCGTAGGCCGCGCGGTACTCGCGGTCGGTGGTCGCGGGCAGCTCGCGGGCCCGGCCGAGGCGTTCGGTCGCCTCCTTGATGTCGATCTCCGCGGGCGGGTATGCGCGGTCCACCAGGATTCTGACCTCGTTGTCGGCGACCATGAAGAAGCCGCCGCAGGCGAAGAACTGAACGTCCTTCGCATCGCGCGTGATCTCGATGATGCCGCTTCCCACGCGGCCGATCATGCGCACGTGGTCGCGCATGATGCCGAGCTCGCCGTCCTCGGCGGGGAGGACGAGCGACACGGCCGCGCCCTCGAACACGGGCTTCTCGGGGGTCGCAAGGACGACGCGCAGGTGCTCCGCCATGTCGCCTCCTATGCCGCCCGGCCCTGCCCCTTGAGCTGCTCGGCCTTCTGCACGGCCTCGTCGATGCCGCCCACGTACATGAAGGCCGCGAGCGGCAGGTGGTCCCACCGGCCCTCGACGATCTCCTTGAAGCTCCTGACGGTCTCGGCGACGGGCACGTACTTGCCCTTCGCGCCCGTGAAGGCCTCGGCGACGAAGAAGGGCTGCGAGAAGAAGCGTTCGAGACGCCGCGCGCGCTCGACGAGCAGCTTGTCTTCGTCGCTCAGCTCCTCCATGCCGAGGATCGCGATGATGTCCTGGAGGTCGCGGTAGCGCTGCAGAATTCTCTGGACCTCGCGGGCGACCCCGTAGTGCTCCTCGCCCACGAACTCGGGGTCGAGGATGCGGGAGGAGGACTGCAGCGGATCGATCGCGGGGTAGATGCCCTTTTCGCTGATGCCGCGCGCGAGCACCGTCGTCGCGTCGAGGTGCGAGAACGCCCGCGCGGGCGCGGGGTCGGTGAGATCGTCGGCCGGGACGTAGATCGCCTGGACGGACGTGATCGACCCCTTCGTCGTCGAGGTGATGCGCTCCTGGAGCTCGCCCATCTCGGTGGCCAGGGTGGGCTGGTAGCCCACGGCCGCGGGCATGTGGCCGAGCAGCGCCGAGACCTCGGAGCCGGCCTGCGAGAAGCGGAATATGTTGTCGATGAAGAGCAGCACGTTCTGGCCCATCACATCGCGGAAGTACTCGGCGATCGTGAGGGCCGAGAGGGCGATCCTGAGGCGCGCGCCGGGCGGCTCGTTCATCTGGCCGAAGACGAGCGCCGTCTGATCGAGCACCGACACTTTCCTGCCGCCGACATCGATCTTCGTGTCGCGCATCTCGACCCACAGGTCGTTGCCCTCGCGCGTGCGCTCGCCGACGCCCGCGAAGACCGAGTAGCCGCCGTGCTGCTTGGCGACGTTGTTGATGAGCTCCTGGATGAGCACCGTCTTGCCGAGACCCGCGCCGCCGAAGAGCCCCGTCTTGCCGCCGCGCGCGTAGGGCATGAGGAGGTCGATGACCTTGATGCCGGTCTCGAAGACCTCGGTGCGCGCATCGAGGCTCTCGAAGTGGGGCGCGTCGCGGTGAATGGACCAGCGTTCCTTGGTCTGGACCGGCGGGAGGCGGTCGATGGGCTCGCCGAGGAGGTCCACGGCGCGGCCCAGCATCTCGGGCCCCACCGGAACGGAGATCGGCCCGTTGGTGTTGACCACCGTCATGCCGCGCGCGACGCCGGCGGTCGAGGCGAGCGCGATCGCGCGCACGCGGTTGCCGCCCAGGTGCTGCTGCACCTCGCACACGAGCCGCACCGGCCGGTCGCCGGCAGTGCCTTCGACGACGAGCGCATGGTAGATCTCCGGCAGCTCGTGCTCGGGAAACTCCGCATCCAGGGTGGCGCCGATGACCTGTACGACCCGCCCGTTATCCATGAGCGCTCTCCTTTGCGTATGTCACGTATCGTTCGTCTCCTGCGCGCCGCCGCGGCGGCGCGCCGCGACGGAATGGCGCTTGCGCCGCCGATGACGTCCATGAGCTCCAGCGTGATCGAGCTCTGGCGCGCGCGGTTGAACATGCGCCGGTACACCTTGAGCATATCGTCGGCATTGTCCGTCGCCGCCTTCATGGCGACGCGCCGCGCGATCTGCTCGCACGTGCTGCTCTCCAGGAGCAGCCGCAGAAGCTGCGTCCGCACGGCGCGCGGCAGCAGCTCGTCGAGCATTGCATCCATGCGGTCATGGAAGAGAAAGCCGCCGTGCGGCGCGCCGCGCGCGGGCGGCGCGATCGGCAGGAGCGGCGTGACCTCGACCGGCTGGTGCCCCGCCGAGCGGAAGCGCGCCGACACGACGATGGCCTTCTGGATCGCATCCGCCAGGAACGCATCGATCAGCCGATCGGCGAGCGCGTTGACATCCGCGACCTTCGGCCGGTCGTCGAACGCGGTGCTCGACCATTCAACCGTGCGGCCGGCGTGGCGGAAGCGCGCGCCGCCGCGCTTGCCGATCATGTAGACGTGCGCCGCCGCGCGCTCGCCCTCGAGCGAGCGGAGCACCGTCTCGGCCGCGCGCAGGACCTGCGCGTTGAAGCCGCCGCACAGCCCGCGGTTCGACGTGATGACGACGACGGCCGCGCGCTGAACGACGCCCGGCACGCCGATGAGGGGATGCGCGATGTCGCCGCCGCCCGCCAGCTCGCGCACGAGCGCCGCCATGCCGTCGGCGTAGAGCTTCGCCGCCTGCATGCGCACCTGGTTCTGCTTGGAGCGCGAGGTGGCGACGAGCTCCATCGTGTGGGTGAGCTTGCGCGTCCCCGTGATCGTCAGGATCTTGCGTTTGATCTCCCTGGGCTTTGCCACGGGTCTCCTCGCCTATGCCGAGAACGTCTTGCGCATCGCTCCCAGGAACTCCTTGAGCGCGCTCGCCGTCGAGTCGCTGATCTCCTTCTCGGTGCGAATGGCATCGAGCAGCTCGGGGCGCTCGGCCCTGAGGCGCGCCAGGAACGCGTCCTCGAACTTGCGCACCTTTCCGACCGGAATCGCGTCGAGGAAGCCCTCGCTGCCGGCGTAGATGACCGCGACCTGCTCCTGGACCGGCATGGGCTTGTACTGCGGCTGCTTGAGGATCTCGATCATGCGCCGGCCGCGCGTGATCTGGTCCTGCGTCGCCTTGTCCAGGTCGGTGCCGAGCTGCGCGAAGGCCTCCAGCTCGCGGAACTGCGCCAGGTCCAGACGCAGCATGCCCGCGACCTTTTTCATGGCCTTGATCTGGGCCTTGCCGCCGACGCGCGACACCGAGATGCCGGGGTCGATCGCCGGCCGGACGCCGGCGAAGAACAGGTCGGGCAGGAGATAGATCTGGCCGTCGGTGATCGAGATCACGTTCGTCGGAATGTAGGCCGACACATCGCCTTCCTGGGTCTCGATGACGGGCAGCGCCGTGAGCGACCCGCCGCCGAGCTGATCCGACAGCTTGGCGGCGCGCTCGAGCAATCGCGCGTGAATGTAGAACACGTCGCCGGGGTACGCCTCGCGTCCCGGGGGGCGCCTGAGGAGCAGCGACAGCTCGCGGTAGGCGACCGCGTGCTTGCTCAGGTCATCGTAGATGCACAGGGCGTGTCCGCCGCGGTACATGTACTCCTCGCCCATCGCGCAGCCCGCGTAGGGGGCGAGGTACTGGAGCGGCGCCGGATCCGAGGCCGAGGCCACGACCACGGTCGTGTACTCCATCGCGCCGTGATCCTCGAGGCGCTTGACGATGCGGGCGACGGATGAAGACCTCTGGCCGATCGACACGTAGATGCACTTCACGCCCGTGCCCTTCTGGTTGATGATCGTGTCGATGGCCACGGCCGTCTTGCCGATCGCGCGGTCGCCGATGATGAGCTCGCGCTGCCCGCGGCCGATCGGGATCATGCTGTCGATGGCCTTGATGCCCGTCTGGAGCGGCTCCTTGACCGACTGGCGGTCGGCGATGCCGGGGGCGTGGCGCTCGACGGGCGCGCGCGTCGGGGTGTCGATGGGGCCGCGGTTGTCGAGCGGCTGGCCGAGCGGGTTGACGACGCGGCCGAGGAGCGCGTCGCCCGCGGGCACGTCGATCACGCGGCCCGTGCGTTTGACCTTGTCGCCCTCCCGGAGCGTGTGGTACTCGCCGAGGATGATGGCGCCCACGGAGTTCTCCTCGAGGTTCAGCGCCAGGCCGAAGGCGCCGTTCGAGAAGACGAGCAGCTCCTCCTCCATCGCGCTGGTGAGGCCGTAGATGTGGGCGATGCCGTCCCCGACCTCGGTGATCGTGCCTTCCTCCTGGAGGTTGAGCTCCGCGCGGAAGTGCGCGATTTCCTCGCGCAGGACCGAAGAGATCTCGTCAGCTTTGATTCTCATTGCAGTAGTCGCTTCCCACAGGTTGCGCCAGGAGCCGGCGCTTGAGCGCGGCCAGGCGTTCCTTTACGCTGCCGTCGAGGACCTTGCCGCCGTAGCGGATGATCATGCCGCCCACGATCGCGGGTTTCACGCACGGCTCGAGCACGACATCGGCGCGCACGTGCCGCCCGAGCGCCTCGGCGAGGCGCGCGCGCGCCTCCTCGCCGAGCGCGGTTGCCGTCGTCACCTGGACCCGCACGCGTCCCCGGGCGGCGTCGGAGAGATCCGCGATGGCCGCGAGAATGCTCGGGAGCCACGCCTGGCGGTTGTGCGCCAGGATCACGCTGATCGCGTCGACCAGGCAGGGCGGGAGCACGCCGTCGAGGCGCGCCGCCACCGCGCCGGCCCGGTGGCCGACGACCGGGCTCAACAGGAACTGGCGGAGCTCGGGATCCGTCCGGAGCGCGGCGGCCAGCGCGCGCGCGCCATCCTCGACCTCGTCCAGCGTCTTCCGCCGGACCGCCAGCTCGACGATCGCCCGCGCGTAAGCCCATCCTACCTGGTCCGCCATGCGTCACCCGGCCTTGGGAGGCTCGAGCGCATCGATCGCCTCCTGCGCGAACCGGCGCTCGTCCTCCGCGTCGAGGCGCCGCGCGATGATGCGCTCGGCGGCGGCGATCGCGAGATCGGCCGCCCGGCGCCTGACCTCGGCGAGCGCCTGCAGCTTGGCCTGCTCGATCGCCTCCACGGCCTTGCGCTGGACCGCGTCGGCGTCCTGGCGCGCCGCCGCGAGCAGCCCCTCGCGCGTGCGGCCGATGTCGGCCCGCATGGCGGCGGCCTCCTCGTCCAGGCGGCGGTGCTCGGCTGCCATCTCCGCCTTGGTGCGCTCGCGCGCCTCCTCGGCGTCCTTTCGTGCCTTCTCGGCGGTGGAGAGCGCCTCGCGGATGCGCTCCTCGCGCTCGTCGAGCGCCTTCTGGATCGCCGGCCAGGCGAACCGGCCGAGGACGAACAGGGCGATCGCGAACGTGACGACCGACCAGAAGACCTGGGGCAGGAGCGGCGTCAGGAAGCCGACGCCGCTCGCCTCCGCCTCCCCGCCGGACGCGCACGCGAGCGCGGGGACGAGCAGCATCAGCAAGGTCGCGCGCAGTCTGTCCATAGATTCGTCTCCGTGACGGCGCCGCTGCGGCGCACGCGGCCGCCGCGCGGTCAGCGCGCGGCGAGCTTCTCGACCGCGGTCTTGACGATTTCCAGCATGCCGCTGGTGCCGATGAGGCAGATGATCACGCCGAAGAGCGCGATTCCCTCGATGAGGCCCGCGGCGATGATCATGGCCATGCGGATCGTGCCCGCGGCTTCGGGCTGCCGCGCGATGCCCTCGCACGACGAGGCGCCGATCCGGCCGATGCCGACGCCCGCGCCGAGCACGATGAGGCCGATGCCCACGGCGGGGCCCAACAGCGAAAGACCTAACGTCTCCATGCAGCGACTCCTTTCATCAGTGTTCGGGATGGACCGACATCCCGACGAACACGGTCGTGAGGGAAGCGAAGATGAATGCCTGGAGCGCGGCCACGAAGACCTCGAACAGCATCAACGCGACGGCGCCGAGCAGGCTGGCGAGCGAGATGGCGCCCCCGAGGACGAGCGCGTCCTTCGTCAGGGCGGCCGTGAAGCCGAGCATGGTGGCGATGGCGATGTGCCCGGCGAACATGTTCGCGAAAAGGCGCATGGTGAGGGCGAACGGGCGGACGAAGTGGCCGACGATCTCGATGACGAGCATGAGCGGCCAGAGGACGATCGGCACGGGGGGAACGATGCACCGCAGGTACTTGACGGCGCCGACGCTGCGAATGCCCCACAGGTGCCAGGCGAGGAACGAGACGCCCGCGAGGGCCGCATTGACGCTGATGTTGCCCGTCGCCGTCATGCAGCCGGGAATGAGCCCCAGAAGATTGCACGTGAGGATGAGGAAGAACACCGTCCATATGAAGGGAAGGTAGCGGTCGCCGGTGCGGCCGACGACGGGCCTGACGACCTCGTCGCGGATGAAGAGCAGCAGGGCCTCCAGGAAGTTGCCCCAGCCGTGCGGCACGAGCTCGCCGGCCCGGACGCGCCGCGCGCGCGCGATGAAGGCCGCGCACATGAGCGCCGCGCCGATGAACAGCATGAAGACCTGCGTCGTGATGCCCACGCCGGCCAGGGCGTCGCCGACGCCCCGGCCGAACCACCCGAGCGGGCGGTCGAGCGAATGCTCCATGGGATTGCCGGTCGCCAGGAAGATCATGGCCGGTGCGCCTCCGCGGGGCGGGCCTGCCGGTGCGCGCGCACGATTTCCCGCGCGAGCATCGCCAGGTAGGCGGGAAGCAGGACCATGGCGGCCGGCGTCAACGCCCGCGGCAGGAGGAGGAAGCAGGCACACAGTCCCGCGATCGCCGTGAGGAATCGCGCGGACATGCCGCCGACCATGGACGCCGCCGAACGGCTGCGCTTCGTGAGGGACGTCACGATCGCGCCCGCAAGGCCGGCCGCCGCGGCCAGGCCCGCGCCCGCCCAGAGCCACGGCCAGCGTTCCTGCTCGTGGAAGGGCAGGAGCACGGCCGCCGCGCAGGCGGCGATCGCCACAACGGGCAGCATTTCCCGAACGCAGTCACGCATGCGTGTGTATGCCTATCGTGAGTCGACGCGTCGCGCCACGCGGACGAGCTCGTAAAAGCCGAGCGCGAACCCGGCGACCGCGCCGCCGGCCAGGCACCACGGGGCGGAACTCAACCACTCATCGAGCTTCATGCCCCCGTACACGCCCACGGCCGTGAAGATCGCGACCTCGGACCCCACGTGAAGGTACCGCAGGGTCTCGCGCGTTGCCGAGGGGCTTCGCTTGTCCGGCAGTTGTTCCTGCACCGCCATGCGCCCGCGCATCCGGCCCCGCGTCCGGCTCGCCGCGCGAGACCCCGCCGCCTCGCGCCGAGCGCCGGCGGCCGGCGCGTGAGGG
>JBFZCA010000035.1:0-8888 GCA_041308205.1 Planctomycetota bacterium
CGAGCGCGCGGCGGCGTTCGTCCCCCACGACCGGAACGCCGAGGAGCACGCGGAGTTCCGCGGCCTCTGCGCCGAGATCCTGTGCGCGCGGCAGGACCACGGCGCCGCCGCGGAGGTCGCGCAGGAGGCGTACCTGCGGCTCCCCGAGACGGCGGCGCCGCAGGTCCGCGGCCGCCTCGCCCGGATTCTCGGCGAGGCGTGGCTGGAGCTGGGCCCGATGTGGGCCGACCGCACGGAGAAGTATCTCCGCGAGGCGGAGACGCTGCTCGCCGCCGCGGGCCACGCCTATGAGCTTTCTCGCGCGCGCCTCGCGTGGGCGCGCTACCTGGCCTACGCGGGCGATGCACACGAGGCGCTGGCCCTCGCCGCCCGGACGCAGGCCGTGTTCGCCGCGCTCGGGGCGGCGTACGATGCGGCGCTCGCCGCTCGGCTGTCCACGGAGGTTTCGTGATGGCGCTCACCGGAAGAATCGTATGGCGCAGGCAGGCGATCCTGGGGCGCATTCAGCAGGCGCTCAACGCGTTCGTGACGCTCCAGAAGGTGGACTGGGACTACGATGTCCGCCGCACGCTCGATGAGATCCTCGCCCTGGCGGTGAAGGAGATCGATCTGGAGGGCGAGAAGGAGATCGAGCGGGCGCTGCTGCTCGTCACGCCTCCCGGCGGCGGCCCGCTCGACATCCGCGCGGGCTACAAGGCCGACGAGGACGTCTCGTTCAGCCACACGATCGTCCAGGAGACGATCACCAAGGGCCAGGCCGTGCTCTGCGCGAACGCCCGCGAGGATCCGCGCTTCTGCAACGCCGAGAGCATCCGCAGCCTGGAGGTCCTCTCGTGCATCTCGGTGCCGCTCAGGGCCGAGCACGACATTCTCGGCGCCATCTACGTCGAGAGCCGCAGCCCGCGCAGCATCTTCGTCGACGAGGATGTCGTCTTCCTGGAGGAGTTCGCGCGCGCCATCACGCCCTACGCGAAGACCGCGATCACGTACGAGCGCCACGTGCGCGAGATCCGCAAGCTCAGGGACGAGGTCGCGCAGCGCTTCGGCTTCGAGAACATCGTCGGCCGCAGCCCCGCCATGGCGCGGCTCTTCGATCTCACCCGCATCGCGGCGCAGGGCGACCAGCTCGTTCTCATCACCGGCGAGTCGGGCTCCGGCAAGGAGCTGCTCGCGCGCGCCATTCACTACAACGGCCCGCGGCGCGGCCGGCCGCTCGTCGTCGTCGACTGCTCGGCCCTGACCGAGCAGTTGCTCGAGAGCGAGCTTTTCGGCCACAAGCGCGGCGCGTTCACGGGCGCCGGCGCCGACAAGATCGGCGCCTTCGAGGAGGCCAACGGCGGCACCGTGCTGCTCGATGAGATAAGCGATGCGTCCAAGCCGCTCCAGCAGAAGCTCAGGCGCGTGCTCCAGGAGGGCGAGATCAGGCCGGTCGGCAGCGCTGCCTTCAAGAAGGTCGATGTCAGGGTCATCGCCGCCACCAACAAGGACCTGCGCAAGGAGATGGAGGAGAACCGCTTCCTGCGCGATCTGTACTTCCGCCTGAACCGTTTTCCCATCGCCGTGCCGCCGCTCAGGGAGCGGCCCGAGGACATACCGCCCCTGGCGCTGCACTTCCTCAAGCTCGCCCCCCAGCGCCGCGCGACGCCCGTCACGGGCATCACGCCCGATGCCATGCAGTATCTCCTGGCCCAGCACTGGCAGGACAACAACGTGCGCGAGCTGCGCAACGTGATCGAGCTCGCGTGCGACCTGGCGGCCGGCGACCAGATCGACCGCGATGCGCTCAGACGCGTCACGGCCCTTCTGGGCTCGAAGGCCGACGGCCAGACCGGCGCCGCCGCGCTGTGCGTGCCCTGCGAGGACCTCGTGGCGATCGATGAGCGGCGGTTCGAGGCGCTCTTCGCCGGCGACGATGCCAAGCCCTTCCGCGCGATCGAGCGCGAGTTCATGGGCAAGGTCATCATCGCCGCGCTCAAGCGCTGCGAGTGGAAGCTCAGGCGCGCGGCGCGGCTGCTCGGGCTGAGCCCCGGCAAGGTCAGGGAGGATCTCAGGGACTATCTCAAGGCGGTCATGGCTTCGGACAAGGACGGCGCGGCGCTGGCCGCGAAGCTGGCCATGCCCGCGGAGATCCTCGAGAGGAAGATCGCCGACCTGGGGCTCGGGGAGGAGTGACCATGCACCTCGGCATCCTGCGCATCTACTTCCGCATCTTCGCGGCCCGTTCCCTGAAGGAGAAGCGTCACGTCGTTCGGTCGATCAAGGACCGCGTGCAGGGCAGCTTCAACGTGTCGGTCGCCGAGATCGGCTCCCAGGATGTGTGGAACGCCTGCGAGCTCGGCATCGCGATGATCGGCAGCGACCACGGCTACGTGAGCGGGGCCATGGAGAAGATCAAGAGCTTCATCGAGAGCAACCCGGCGATCAGCGTCATCGAGCACGATATCGAGATGCGGTAATCCGGGGACAGTCACTGATTTCGCACGGCGAAATCAGTGACTGTCCCCGGAAAAGGAGAACACACGATGTCATACCTGCTTTCGGCCTTGATCATGGGCGCCTGGCTGTCGGCCGCGCCGGAGGGGCAACCCGCCGCACAGCCGCTGCGACTCGCGACACGCGCGCGCGCCGCCGTCGATGCGGCCCGCACCCGCGTCGTCTCCAAGGATCTCGCGTGGGACGGAACGAAAACAGCCCTCATCATCTGCGACATGTGGGACGCGCACTGGTGCAAGGGGGCGACGGCGCGCGTCGCCGAGCTCGCGCCGCGCATGAATGCCTTCGCGGGGGCCGCACGCGAGCGCGGCGTCCTCGTCATCCACGCGCCGAGCGACACCATGGCGGCGTACGAGAACCACCCCGCCCGCCGGCGGGCCGTGCGCGCGCCGGCCGCCGAGCCGACGCCCGAGTCGATGCGCTCGTGGTGCGCGCGCATCCCGTCCGAGGACAAGGCGACCTGGCCGATCGACCAGTCGGACGGCGGGTGCGACTGCGCTCCCGCGTGCCGGACGGGAAACCCCTGGCGCGCGCAGAGTGCGGCGATCCGCATCGCCGGCGAGGACGCGATCACCGACTCGGGCGCCGAGGTCTGGAACCTCCTGCGCGAGCGAGGCATCACGAACGTGATTCTCGCGGGCGTCCACACGAACATGTGCGTCGCCGGCCGGCCGTTCGGCCTGCGCGCGCTCGTCGCGGCAGGCGCGAACGTCGTGCTCATCAGGGACCTGACCGACACGATGTACAACTCGCGCGCGCGGCCGCACGTCAGCCACTTCACGGGCACGGATCTCGTGATCGAGTACATCGAGGAGTACATCTGCCCGACCATCGTCTCGAGCGCGCTCCTCGGCGGCGCGCCGTTCAGGTTCGCGGCGGACGCGCGGCCCCGCGTCGTCTTCATCTCCGCCGAGAACGAGTACGGCGCGGCCGAGTCGTTCGTGTCGTTCTCGCGGCACCTCGCCCTCACGGGCGGCGCGGCAGCGGAGATTCTGCAGGCGGCGACCGACCTCGCCGCGCCCGATGCGCACCACGTTCCCGGTATGCAGGCGCTCGACACCGCCGACTGCGTCGTCCTTTTCGCGCGCCGCCGCGCGCTGCCGCCCGATGAGATGCAGTGCCTGCGCGACTACCTCGGCCGCGGCAAGCCGCTCATCGCCCTCAGAACCTCGAGCCACGGCTTCGCCGCGCGCGGCGCCGTGCCCGCGGGCCTCGCGCAATGGCCCGAGTTCGACCGCGAGGTCCTGGGCTGCCGCTACGACGGCCACGCGGGCGGCGGGCAGATCGTCCGCATCGCGCCCGAGGCGGGCGCGCACCCCGTTCTCGATGGCCTGCAAGGACCTTACACGGAGCGCGAAACTCTGTACCGCTCGGCGGAGCTCGCCCCCTCGTGCAGCGTGCTCCTCGTGGGAAGCCACACCGCCGCGGACGGTTCGACGGCCGCGGCCGCGGTGCCGGACCAGCCCGTGGCCTGGACCACCGCCTACCGCGGCGCCAAGGTCTTCTACACCTCGCTCGGGAGCGGCAGCGCATCGTTCACCAAGCCGTGGTTCCGGCGCATGCTCGTCAACGCCGTCTTCTGGGCGTTATCCGGGGACAGTCACTGATTCCGCGCGTGGGCGTTATCCGGGGACAGTCACTGATTTCGCGCGGCGAAATCAGTGACTGTCCCCGGATTTGCCGGATTTGCGCGCCCCCGCCCTCGCGGTCCTGAGCTTCCGGAAGTACTCCAGACCCTCATCCGGCGCGAGCGTCCGATCGAGCTCCATGGGGTCCCCGACCGCGAGCAGGTCGGGCGGAATGTCGGCGAAGAAGCGCGAGCGCTCCGCATCGGCCGCATCGCCCCAGCGCGTGCGGGAGTCGCAGAAGCTGAACGCCAGCGACCTGCGGGCGCGCGTCATGCCCACGTAGAGCAGCCGGCGCTCCTCCTCGATCGCCTCGTCATCGCCCTCGGCGATCGATTTCTCGTGCGGCAGAATGCCCTCCTCGAGGCCCGGGATGTAGACCGTGTCGAACTCGAGGCCCTTGGCGCTGTGCAGCGTCATCAGGTTGATGCCCTCGCGCCGCTCCTCCTCGTCCCGGTCGGCATCGTTGTCGAGGCTCATGCGGCGCAGAAACTCGGCCAGATCCGCGCGCGGATCCTTGCGCACGAGATCCTTGAGCGCGAAGAGCACCGCATCGACGGCCTTCGCCCTCAGCTCCCCCGTCGCGCGGTCGGGATACAGCGCGATCGCGGCTTCGCGGTACTTGATGGCGCCGATGCAATGCCACGCGCCCTCGAACACGCGGCCGGCGGCAAGCGTGCGCCGCGCCGCCGCGAGGTGCCCGGCGAGCTCTCCGAGGCCCGCCTTGGCCCCCGCCGCGATGCCGGCGACTTCGGCGAGGTTCTCGATGACCTCGCTCAGGCCCTGCCCGCGCTCCCGGGCCGCGCGCACGAGCGCACCGAGCGCCTTCTCGCCGATGCCGCGGCGGGGGAAATTGGCGACCCGCAGGAACGCCGCATCATCCTTGCGGTTGACGAGCAGCCGCAGGTACGCGATCGTGTCGCGCACCTCCTTGCGGTCGAACCACGACTTGCCGCCCGAGAGCGTGTAGGGCAGGTCCCGGAACCGCAGGCGCTCCTCGAACGCGCGCGCCTGGTGGATCGACCGCAGCAGAATCGCCGCGTCCTTGAGCTTGAGGGCGCCCAGCGCGTGCCGCTCCCGGATCTCGTCGACAATGCCCTCGGCCTCGGCCGCGGCGTCGGCGTACGTGAGGCAGCGGATCCTGTCCCCCTCGCCGAGGCGGCTGAACAGGCGCTTGGCGTGCCGCTTCGCGCTCTGCGCGATCACCGCGTTCGCGGCCTTCAGGATCGCGTTGGTCGAGCGGTAGTTCTCCTCGAGCTTGACGACCTTGGCGCCCGGGAAGTCGCGCTTGAAGTTCAAGATCTTGTCGCGGCACGCGCCGCGGAAGCGGTAAATGCTCTGGTCGTCGTCGCCGACCACGCAGATGTGCCGCTCGGGCCCGACGAGCAGCCGGAGCAGCTCGTACTGCATCTGATTCGTGTCCTGGTACTCGTCGACCAGGATGTAGCGGTAGCGCTCGTGGTACGCGCGCCCGAGGGCCTTGTCCGCGAGGAGCCTGACGGGCCAGCGTATGAGATCGTCGAGGTCGAAGGCGTTGCGGGCGGCCAGATCCCGTTCGTAGCATTCGAGCAGCCGGGCGAAGAACGCGTCCTCCGGCTCGCCGCCGCCCGCGTTCTTGTGCGCGCTGACCGCCCGCTGCAGCGCCTCGGGATCGGCCGGCCCATCCGGGGCGACAAGCTCGGAGAGCAGGTCCCTGATCACGCCGGTGCAATCGGACTGGTCGTAGATCGAGAAGGCCCGCCGGCGCCCCGCGCACTCGGCATGCTCGCGCAGAACGGTCAGGCCCAACCGGTGAAACGTGCACACCGTGGGGCCGCCGGCGAGCTTCCTCCTGCCGAGCAGCGCGCGGACCCGCTGGAGCATCTCCCTGGCGGCCTTGTTCGTGAACGTCACCGCGAGCACATGCGCCGGCGGCACGCCGTTGTCGAGCAGCCGCGCGACGCGGTACGTGATGACGCGCGTCTTGCCCGTGCCCGCACCCGCGAGCACGAGCACGGGCCCCTCGGTCGCCGCCACCGCCTCGCGCTGCGCGTCGTTCAGGTCCTCGCTCCGCACGCTGCCTCCCGCCGATGCTCCGGAATGACCCGCCGCCGCGCGCGGTCCCGTCGCCGCGCACCGCCGTGACGCCGGCGCGGCGCCCTCGGGAAGCGGGGATAGTACGGAACGAAATCCCGTTTGACAAGAGGGGCGGCGGAGACGGTTCCGCGCGCCCCCGGGTCGCCGCACGCCGTTGACGCCCGCCCGCGGACGACATATCTTAGTACCCCGTTCCGCAATTACGGTGGCATTCGAGCCCCGCTCGGTGCGTCACCGTAATTGCGGAACAGGGCACTTAGCTGGTTCTCAATTCGCGCGCGGCGGACGATGGGCGCCCGCGCGCGGTGCAGCAACAGGATGAGTACGATGTCCGAAGCTCCTTCCGGCGAAACGCCGCCGCAACCGCCCGCAGGGGACGGTGCCGCGCCGCAACCGCCCGCGGGAAGCGGCACGACGCCGCAGCCGCCCGCGCCGGACAGCACGGCGCTGCTCGCGGTGGCCGCGCTGGGGGTCGTCTTCGGGGACATAGGAACAAGCCCTCTCTATGCGCTGCGGGAGTGCTTCGCGGGCTCGGCGGCGCTGCCCGTGACGTCCGCGAACGTGCTCGGCATCGTGTCCGTCCTGCTCTGGACGCTCGCGCTCACGGTGAGCATCAAGTACATCGTGTTCGTCCTGCGCGCCGACAACCGCGGGCAGGGCGGCATTCTGGCGCTCGTGACGCTCCTGACGGGGACGCTGCGCACACCCGGGAAGAAAGCCTACAAGCTGCTCGTGCTGCTGGGCATCGCGGGCGCCGCGTTGCTCTTCGGCGATGGAGTGCTCACGCCCGCCATCACCGTGCTCGGCGCCGTCGAGGGCCTGACCGAGGCGACGCCGGTCTTCACGCCGTACATCGTGCCGATCTCCGTGGTCATCCTCGTGCTCCTGTTCCTGATCCAGTCGCGCGGGACGGTGCGCGTCGGCACCTTGTTCGGCCCGGTGGTGCTCGTCTGGTTCGTCGCGATCGGCGTTCTCGGAGTCCGCGCCATCCTGATGGAGCCCGCCATCCTCGCCGCGCTCAACCCGCTGCATGCCATCCGGTTCTTCATCAACGAGGGGGGACACAGCTTCGCGGTGCTCGGCTCGGTGTTCCTGGCGGTCACCGGCTCCGAGATGCTGTACGCGGACCTCGGCCATTTCGGCAGGAAACCCATCCGGCTCGTCTGGTTCGCGATCGTGTTCCCCAGCCTCATCCTCAACTACGTCGGCCAGGGCGCATTCCTCCTCACCGCCCCCCCCTCCGCCGAGAATCTCTTCTACCTCATCGTGCCGGACGGGTTCCTGTATCCGATGATCGGCCTGGCCACGCTGGCGGCCATCATCGCATCCCAGGCCGTCATCTCGGGAGTCTTCTCGCTCGCGAGCCAGAGCGTGCAACTCGGTTTCCTGCCGCGCCTCCAGGTACGCCACACATCGATGCGCCGCATCGGCCAGGTCTACGTGCCCTTCGCCAACTGGTGTCTGATGGCGGGCGTCATCGCCCTGATCGTCATCTTCCGCCACTCGAGCAATCTCGCCGGGGCGTACGGCATCGCGATCTCGACCGACATGCTGATCACGACGGTGCTCATCATCATCGCCGCGCGCGTGAAGTGGTCCATCTCGTGGCTGTGCATCGTGCCGCCCGCGGCGGTCTTCCTGTGCATCGACTCGGCGTTCTTCGGCTCCAACGTCCTCAAGCTGACCTCGGGCGGCTGGATCGTGCTCGTCATCGCCGGCGCCGCCTTCATGCTCATAAAAACGTGGATCGATGGGCGCGCCGTTCTCCGCCGGCAGCTCGTGTCCGCTGCGCTCGACATCGAGAGCTTCGTGCGGGACATCAAGCAACACGTTCCCGTGCGGGTTCCGGGAACGGCGGTGTTCCTGGCGGGCAACCCCGACGGCGTGCCCACGGCGCTGATCCACAACCTGAAGCACAACAAGGTGCTCCACGAGCACACGGTCGTCCTCTCGGTGAGAACCGAGGAGATTCCCGCGGTCGCGCGGGAGCACCGCGTCGTCGCGGACTCGCTGGGCGCCGGCATCTACCGCATTCTCGCGAGCTACGGCTTCACCGAAACGCCGGACATCCCGGCGCTGCTTGCGGGCGTCGACATCCCCGGCCTGCGCTTCGACCCGATGCACACGACCTTCTTCCTGGGCAGGGAATCGCTCGTCGTCGCCGATCGCACGCACATGGCGCGCTGGCGAAAGAGCTTGTTCAAGGTCATGGCGCAGAACGCGCTCAACCCCACGAGCTTCTTCCAGCTTCCCGCGAATCGCGTGGTCGAGCTCGGAACGCGCACCGAGCTCTAGGGGACGCGCGGCCGGGCGGCGCCCGGCGTGCTCATGCCTCCGGCGGCCGGAAGGTTATCCTGACGCTGCACCTGACCGCGACCGTACGCCCCTTGTACCGCCCCGGCTGGAACTCCCAGCGCGCCGCCGCCTCGCGGGCCGCAGCCGCAAAGTCATCCGCGCCGTGCAGTTCCGTGATCGCGATGTCCTCCACGCTCCCTCGCGCCGTGACCACGAAGACGATGCGCACCCAGCCGACAAGTCCGCGGAGCCGCGCCGAGGACGGAAACTCCGGTGCGACATAGCGCGTGCGCACCGGCGCCTCGTCGATCTCCCCGACACCGTAGACATGATCGGGACCGTCTTCCGCCGGCCCCGCGCCCGCACGAGCCGCGACCCCGGCGCCGTCCCTTCCCGCGG